>CAZGMV010000020.1:0-8389 GCA_964526875.1 Candidatus Woesearchaeota archaeon
AAATTTTTAAAAATGAATATTTTTGATGAAATTCATGTAATGAGAAAAACAGTTGTTGATGGTTCAAACACTTCAGGTTTTCAAAGAACTGCTTTAATCGCTGTCGATGGAGAACTTGAATTAAAAAATGGAAAGAAAATAAGTATTGAAACTTTGTGTCTAGAAGAAGATTCTGCTAGGAAAATTAAAGAGGAAAAAGATTTTATTGTTTATAGATTAGACAGATTAGGGATTCCTTTGGTTGAAATAGCAACTTCTCCTGATTTAAATACTCCAGAAGAAGTTAAAGAAGCTGCGGAAAAAATTGGAATGTTGTTAAGGTCAACTAAAGTAAAAAGAGGTTTAGGGACAATTAGACAAGACATTAACATTTCAATTAAAGACGGGGAAAGAGTAGAGATAAAGGGGGCTCAAAATTTAGATTTAATTCCTGAATTGGTTAAAAATGAAGTTGAAAGACAATTGGATTTGTTAAATCTTAGAGAGAGATTATGGGAAATATTAGGAAATTTATTAAATCAAGAATTTAAAGAAGAAAAAGAAAAGATTAAGGAAAAAAAGGACTTAGAAAATATTTTCAAAAGGATTAAAGAGATTTTTGAAAAAAAACAATTAATAAAGACTATCTATTTTGAAGATATTGATGATTTAAAAAACTTCACTAAAGATTTAGAATCAAAGATTTTAAAAAATAAGAAAATTGTTGCCTTAGTTTTTCCAAATGAGTTTAAAGGGGTTTTTGGCTTTAAAATTGGAAAAAAGAGATTTGGAAGTGAATTGGCCCAAAGAATAAAGCTTTACGGGTTTAAAGGTTTAATTCACTCTGATGAAGATCTAAAAAAATATAAATTAAAAGAGGAAGAGATAAATAAATTAAAGGAAAAATTAGGAAATTCGTTTATTTTAATTGCTTTTAATGATTACGAAAGCAAAAATGTCGAAAAAGCTTTAGATGCTATTAAAGAAAGATTTTATTATGCTTTTATTGGGGTACCTAAAGAAACAAGAAAAGCTAATGAAGATGGAACAACAACATTTCTGAGACCTATGCCTGGAAAAGCAAGAATGTATCCAGAAACTGATTTACCTTTATTTGAAATTAAGGAGTTTATTCCAACAGATGAAGAAATGCCAAAGACTTTAGAAGAAAAGGAGAAAGATTTAGAAAAATTGGTTGGAAAAGAGTTGGCTAGACAATTAATTAAACATTATAAACTAAATTTGTTTGAAGAACTGGTTGAAAAATATAGAAACTTAAACCCAAAAACAATTGCTTATTTGTTTACTAACGTTGAAAAAGAGATGAGAAGAGATTATGGTAAAGAATTAAAAGAGGAAGAAATAATTAAGATTGTTGAGTTATTAGACAAAGATTTAATTGTGAAAGAAGCAATTATAGAAGCTTTAATAAAAATTGATTTTAATAAGGATTTAAATGAAATAATTAAAGAATTAGAAGAGAAAGATTTAAAAAAATTAACTTTCGATGAACTAAAAAATAGAATCCTAAAAAAAATTGATGATTTAAGGAAAAAAGGTATGAATGAAAAAGCAATTAGGGGTTTAATAATAAAAGAATTTAGAACAAAGGCTGAAGTCCAAAAAATAATGGATTTACTAAAAAATATTTAATCTAAGTGTTGGTAATAGGTGTGGAAATTGGAAAATAAAGAAGATTGTAAAAAGAAAATTAAAAGATTAAAAAAACTTATCAATGCTTTAAAATATGATAGTTTAACAGGTTTTTATACTAGAACTTATTTTGATAAGATTTTATATAAAAAAATTAAGAAAGAATTGTCTTTAAATAAAAAATCAGTCTTTCTTTTACTTATTGACATGGATAATTTGAAATATTTTAATGATGTTTATGGTTATAAAAAAGGCGATGAATATATCAAAGAAAGTGCAAAAATAATTTCAGAAGCTGTAAAAGACTTTAAAAATTATAAAATAAGATTAGGTGGAGATGAATTTTTAGTTATCCTATGTTTAGATGAAGAAGACTATCCTTCTTTAAAAGAAATTGTTAATAAAATTAAATACAAAAAAGGTAAAAAGGGTCTAAGTGTTGGTTATTTATTCATACCTTCTTCAAAAGTTCATTATTTTAACAATTTAAGGTTTATTATGTTAAGACTTCATTCTTTTATTAAAAACGAAAAAGAAAAAAAAGATTTTCATTATAGGAAATTATAAATATTCAATTAGAGATTTGAAGTAATTACCTTCTAAAACCAAGACTTTATCACTCATTTTTCTAGCTAATTTAATAGACTCTTCTCTTGGTTTTAATAAGATTATTATCAAATGATTTTTCCTTAATTTTAATTCTTCAACAGCTTTTATTATTGTTTTTTCTTCTCCAACTGTTGGGATATTATCTGTTATTAAATAAACAACACTATTATTAACTTCTTTGGCTATTTTGGATAATGCTTTAGCTATGTTTGTCAAACCTTTCGGAGTTTTTTTAATTAAATCCTTGATATTTTTTATTTCCTCAACTTCGTTTGAAAAAATAAAGACTCTTTTAACTTTTCTTTCATATTTCAACCAATAATAAAGCATGTATTTTTTTAAAGCTTTAATTTTTTCTCCAATCATTGAAGAGCTAAAGTCTAATAAAAAAGCAACATTTTCCTTTTTATATTCTTTATTAAGCTTAGAGTAAAACTTTCTTTCTTTTTTAATAAAAGATTTAATTGTTTCTTTAACATAAAATTTTTTTGAAGGTTGATAATTTATTTTTTTCTCAGTAATCCCTGTTTTTTTAATTTCTTTTTCACTTTTAATCCCAACTAAATAATTTTCAATCTCTTTTAGGTATTTCTTAATTAATTCTTCTTCAAATTCCTCTTCTTTAACCTCTTTAATTACTTCTTTTATTAAATGCTTGTTTTTATTAATTATTTCTTTTACTTCTGGTAATCTCAAAACTTTTTCAACTTCTCCTTCAAAAGGAATCCCTAAAAGCAACAAAATTTTTTGTTTTGTTTTTTTATTTACTTTTTTATCACTTAAAGCACTTATTACAGATTCCACATTTAAATCTTTACCTAAGTCAATTAACTCATAGGCTATATCTGTTATTAGTTCTTTATTCTCAACCTTTTCTCTATCTTTGAATTTACCTTTTTGCGCTTTTATTTTATGTTCTAATTCTTTTTCTTTATCAACTAAAGTGCCTCGATTTGTTTTCTTTTTCTAATTTTCTCTTTAATTCTTCAAGTTTTTTTTGGATATAGCTTCTTTCATCAAAGTCTACTCTCAATGAAGGTTTTAATTTTATCCTATGAGGTATAACATTTAAAACCGCTTTTTCTAAATCTTTTAATTCAACTTTATCTCTTCCTTCAATTAAAGCGTTTGCTTCTGCTAAATCCAATAGTGCTAAACTAGCCCTTACACTAGGTTTTAAAATTAAGTTCTCATCATTTCTTAAATTGTTTATAAAATCTACAATTACTTCTTTAAATTTACCAATATTTGCTAATTTTTTATCTTTGAGTTCTAAAACTTTAATTTCTTCCTCTCTTGATGGATAGGACAATTCAATAACTTCAAATCTGTCTAAAAAAACTTCCGAAATACTTTCAGTTCCAGTAAAGTCTTGCGGATTCATAGTAGCAATAACTAAAAAATCTTGAGGTATTTGAACGTTGTAAGAGCCAATAGTTATTGTCCCTTCTTCCAAAACTTCTAAAAGCAAATTCTGTATTCTTTCTGGAGCCCTGTTTATTTCATCAAAAAAGAGTATTCCATGGTTAGCTCTTAATAATTTTCCAGGAATAAAAGCCCTAATATCATTAACTCCATATTCCATAGCCAAATTTGGATTTATATAACCTATCAAATCTTCCACTTCCAAATCAGGACTTCCTTGGATTCTAATGAATCTATCTTTTCCCTTTAAAATTTTTGTTTTGTTATTGTTATAATATTCTTTTAAAGGATGGTCTTCTTCTTTTAAAATAGGTATTGGAGTATCTAAAACTTCAATATCGCTTAACAAATTTGCTATTTCTTTTGCTATACTGGTTTTTCCAATTCCTGCAGGTCCTAGAAGAATAAAGTGTCTTCCTGAAACTAATAATTTTGCAATTTCTTTTTTAATTTCTTCTTTTCCTACTATATTACTTAAAAAACTTCCTTTTTTTAAAGATTCTAAGGTTTTTTGTTTTAAATCTTCCTTTACACTATAAACCATAACTTCAAAAAACCTATTAGATTTTATAAATCTTAAATATTTTTTTTAAACATGGCTGAAGAAATTAGATTGAACAAAGAAGAAAAAAAAGAATTGATTTACCAATGGGCTTTTAAGAAAGCTTTTTTTTATCCTACAGCCGAAATTTATGGTAGTTTAGCAGGTTTTTATGATTATGGCTCTATAGGAACTTTATTAAAAAGAAATTGGGAAAATATATGGAGAAATTATTTTTTAAGTGAAGAAAATTTTTGGGAAATTGAAGGAAATTTTATTTTGCCGGAAAAAGTTTTAATTGCTAGTGGCCATGTGGCTAACTTTAATGACCCTCTAACTGAATGTAAAAAATGTAAAGAAAGATTTAGAGCAGATCATTTAATTGAAGAAAAGTTAAATATAAATGCTGAAAAGTTAACAAATACTGAAATGAGTGAATTAATAAAAAAGCGCAACATTTCTTGTCCTAATTGTGGTGGTGAGTTAGGAGAAGTAAAAACTTTTGGTCTAATGTTTGATTTAAAAGTAGGGCCTATAAATGACAAAGATAAAATTAAGGATTTAATTCAACTTATTGAAAAAGAAAATATTGAGTTGGCTAAAAAAATTGTTAAAGAAATAAACGAAATTCAAGAAAAAATAAATATGGCTTATTTAAGGCCAGAAACGGCACAAATGCCTTATTTAAATTTTAAAAGAGAATTTGAAGCACATAGACAAAAACTTCCTTTGGGATTGGCAATTATTGGAAAAGCTTTTAGGAATGAGATAAGTCCTAGACAAGGTTTGTTCAGGTTAAGAGAGTTCACACAAGCAGAATTACAGATCTTTTTTGACCCTGAATTGATTAATGAATTAAAAAAAGAAGAGCTAAAGGAATGGGAAGAATTAAAAATTAGTTACTTAAATTCTGAAAATAATGAGGAAGGTGTTTTGAAATTTTATGAATTTATTAAAAAATTTGAATTGCCTTCTTTTTATGCTTATTATCTAGGGAAAATGTATAACTTCTTCAAAAATGTTATTGGATTGAAAAGAATAAGAGTTAGAAAACTAAGTGAAGAAGAGAAGGCTTTTTATAATAAAATACATTTTGATTTTGAATTTTACTTTGAAAGTTTGGAAAGTTGGAAGGAAATAGCGGGTTTACACTATAGAACTGATCATGATTTAGGAAATCATTCAAAACATTCCGGAGTTGATTTAAGCGTAAATATCAATGGAAGAAAGTTTATTCCTCATGTTTTAGAAATATCTTTGGGAGTTGATAGGAATATTTTAGCAGTTATTGATAACTATTTAACTAAAGAAAAAATTGTTGAAAATGGAAAAGAAAGTGAAAGAGTTGTCTTTAAAGTTAAAAGAGAATTGTCTCCATTAAAAGTTGCTATCTTTCCATTACTAAAGAATAAAGAAGAATTAGTTAACAAAGCCAAAGAAGTTTATAATTTGCTCAAAAAAAGTTTTAACAACTATTCTTTTAAAATTATTTATGATGAGAAAGGTTCAATTGGTAAAAGATATAGAAGACAAGATGAAATTGGAACTCCTTATTGTATAACAATTGATTTTGAAACTTTAGAAGATAATACTATAACCATTAGAGATAGAGACTCAATGAAACAGGAAAGAATTAAAATTGAAGAGTTAGTTAATTACTTAAAAGAGAAGTTTTAAAATAATCTTATTAATTTATTTCCTTTTCTCAAATTTATTAAAAATATGAACTGCGAAGTATATGAAGGGGGTGTCTAGTAAAGCAATAAATATTTTAATTAAATATTGAGAAAAGATCATTTTAATAATTGCTTCTTTAGGGAAAACTCCTAAAAAAGCAATTGTAATAAATAAAACACTGTCAACAAATTGGCTAATTATTGTTGATAAGTTGTTTCTTAACCACAGAAGCTTATTGTGAGTAATTTCTTTTATTTTATGAAATAAAAAGACATCTAAATGTTGGGAAATTAGATAAGCAATAATACTAGCAATAACAATTCTAGGGCTTAAAGACAAGACATTTGCTAGTGATTTTGCTAATTCTTCGTTGAATGAAGGAAAAGGGAAAATTTTGGCCAAAAAAGCTATTGGGATAAATAACAAATTAATCATTAAACCTGCTTTAATTGCTTTATTTGCTGTCTTTTTACCATATTTTTCTCCAAGAATGTCGGTTATTAAAAAGGTTAAGGAATAAGTAATAATTCCTGCAGGTACGATAAACCAGGTTAAATCTAATAACTTAACTGCTAAGATGTTAGATAATAAAACTAAAGAAGCATAAGCTGAAATTAAATAAGCACTTGTTTTCTCTTTAGCTGAAAAATAGGCAAAAACTACTATTCCTAATGCAGTTATTAAAAACCATAACAAAAATTCTAGAAGCATTTAAAAATGAGACGATAAAATTTAAAAATTATTTTTAAGGCTTATATATTATTACGACTGGTAAATCTAGTAAAATTGAATATTGTTTTGAATTGTTATTAATACCTTTTATTTCATAGAGTTCTACTTTTTCATCTAATACGTTTTTAAAAAAGAATTCATCACAATATAAATACCCTCTTTTTTTTAAACTACTTAAGATGTTTTTTAATGTAGTAATTCTATCTTCGTCTTTAAGATGGTAACACAAATTAAAGTAAAAAGCCAAATCAAATTCTCCTAATTTATCAGTTATTTCTTCTTTTAAAACATCTAATTTGTAAAATTTAATTTTTCCACTAAATCTTTCTTTATTTATTTTCATTGAAGAAAAATTTCCTATGTCGAATTCAACAAATTCTTTTATTTTTTCTTCCTTCACATTTAAAAGATCTTGAAATTTTTTTGTACTTGCATAACTTAAAACATTAAAATAAGGTACTCTATAAATCCCTAAAATAGCAATATTTATTAGCTGTTCATCAATATCTGCTCCTACTATTGTATAGTCTCTTAAATTTCCTTTTTCTTTTTCTAACTCTAGAAAAATTGCTAGAGAATATACTTCATACCCTCCAGAACAAGGTAGTGATAAACAACTAATATCTTTGTTTTTATACAACCCTTTATCAAGCTTTTTCTTTAAATCAACCAAAGAAGGTAATAAGCAATCAATTCTAAATAAATAAGAAGAGGTAGGTATTTTTTTAGATGTTTTATCGTTTTTTCTCATTAATCTTAAAAAATAGAAAGATTTAATAAATATTTGTTCTTTTTTTAGAATACTCAATTTAAACAACTAAAAACTCCTCTTTTTTCTTTTTCAGATTCTTTTAGTAAAAATTGATAATATTGTAATTTTTCAAATTTAGATTTATCATAAGTAAAAGCAAGACCTTTTTTTAGCAAAATCTCATTAACATCAATAGAACCATTAATCAAAACTAACCCTAATTGCCTTCCATATTTGTCCTTTCCATCTAAAAGAAAAGTAATGTTAGATGAAGCTTTAATTAGTTTTATTAATTCTTCTCTCGCTATTTTTCCATATAAGTTTAGACAAGAAATATTTTTCACGTTATATTTTTCAATTATATAATTTTTTTGCTTGTGTTTATATTCAGGAGCATCTATTCCCAAAAACCTTATTGTTATGTTTTTATACTTTATAGTATCTCCGTCAATTACATAAATTAAGCTTTTGTTGTTAATAAAAACTTTTTTATAGTTTTGAAGATCAATATTCTTCTGTTTTTCTTTTAAAGGAACAAAACTTTGATATAATAAATATAGTAGAATGGTAATTAAGAGAAAAATTAAGAAAATATTTAATTTTGTGTCGTTTTTAGTCTTATTTCTTTCCATCTCCTGTATTCTTTAGTCCATTTAATTTTTTTAGGTACTCTTTTCAATTCTAACATGTTTTTCTCACACTTTCTTGAGCAAAAGTATAAAATCTTTCCATCATTTCTAACAAACATTTTTCCAGTACCTTTAGGGATTTCCTTTCCACAAAAGGAACATTCAACCATTTTTCCCACCCCTTTTAGATCATTTCTAATTTTTTAACTCTAATACCTTCTGTTCTGTTGTGTTTCTTTTTACATTCTTTACATTCAAATCTAATATCATATTTTTTAGTAGTTTTTTTACCAGTTCTTTTCCATTGTGAAATAGGTGGTTTAGACCATCTACCCAAGCTTCCAAAACCTCTTGCTCTACCTCTCTTTTTAGCCCTTTGCTTTGAACCCCAAC
>CAZGMV010000021.1:0-4753 GCA_964526875.1 Candidatus Woesearchaeota archaeon
ATTATTTATAAAATTTTATTCGGAAAAAAGAATAGGTATTTATAAAATAGCAAAAATAAAATAAGTAATTATTTAATTTTTAAATTTTTTATTATAAATTAAAAAAAGGTTTAAAAATGGAAATTAATAAAGAACTTAAGAAAAAACTAATTGAGTATTATGAAAGAGAAGACGTACAGGAAAGAATATTTGAGATTAGTGAAAATAGAGAAGTGGTTGCTAAATTCAATGATACTTTTGGAAAAAGACCTAATATTTTATTTTACAAATCTGACATATCCTCTTTAGCAAGAAAAGGAATGACTTCTTTACACACTTCTGTTGAATTATGGAAAGATCCTTTGTTATTGGAATCAAAAAAAATTGATTTGAATGAGTTAAGAAAAGCGTGGGATTTTGTTATTGATATTGATTTTAGTTATTTACCATATTCCTTAATTGCAACTCAAGTTATTATAAACTTTTTAAAGAAAAAGTTTAATATAAAAAGAATTTCTGTTAAGTATTCTGGAAATTTGGGTTTCCATATTGGAATTAGTAATGAAAGTTTCCCAAGTTCTTATAAAGGAAAAGAAATTGCCAAATATTTTCCAGAAATGCCTAGGGTTTTAGCAAATTATTTATTTGAAAATACTAAGGAATTGATCGCTAAAGAAATTTTGATTAAAGAGGGCGTTCTTTATGAAGAACCAATGATAATTAAAAAAATATTGGTTAAAGCAGGAATTAGTAATATTAACGAAATACTAAAGAAAAAAATTAAAATTGAAAATAAAGAATTGGATTTTGATAGAATTATTGAGTTGTTATTTAATAAATATGATGGGGATGAATTGTTAAATAAACTAAGTAAATTTTTGTCTTTGGATTTATTAGTGCCAAAAATAGATACTATTGCAATTTCTCCAAGGCATTTGATAAGAAGTGTCTATTCTTTTAATGAGAAATCTGGTTTAGTTAGCATTCCAATTGATTTAGACACATTAATGGATTTAAGTATTCATGAAATAACTTCTTTTGTTAGAAAAAACGCTAATTTGGAAAATGTTAAAACTGATTTAAACTTTTTAAAAGAAAAAGAAAAACCTGTTAAATTATTGTTGTTTATAGAAGAGGCTTTAGAGTGGAACGAAAAAAAAGTTGTTGAAGAATTAAGGAAAATTAAAAGGGAATTAAGTAAAGAAAAAACTGTTGAATTGAAAAGAATTGAAAACAAATTGGATCAAAAATATTTTCCACCTTGTATTAAGAATATTTTAAAGGGGTTAAAAGATGGAAAGAAAAGGGCTTTGTTTTTATTAGTTAATTTTTTATATTATGTAGGTTATTCTTTTGAAGAAATTGAAGAGATTGTTTGGGATTGGAACAAAAGAAATTTAGAGAAGCTAAAAGACAGTTATATCAAAGCCCAATTAAAGTGGTTTAAAAAAATTTTTAAACAAAATAGGTTTTATACTTTACCAAATTGTGATTATGAGGATTACTACAAAGATTTACAGATTTGTGAAAAAGATGAAATATGTAAAAAAATAAAAAATCCTTTATCTTACGTTAGAATTGTTAATAACAGCTTAAAGAAAGAAAAAATCAAAAAAGGAGAAGGTTAATAAAAACAAATAAGCTAATAAAAAAGCAGGTAAGTAAGGAATTCCATCTTTAATGTAAACACTTCTTATTCCTAACTCTTTCAATTTTTTTATTGTTTGTTCATCAATTCCTTCTTTGAAGTCTTTAGGATCTAAAATAATTTTATCATTTTTATATATCTTATAAGCAATCCAGTCTTCTTCTTTTAGTTGGTCAATAGATATTTTTTTTGTAAAATAAAGTAAATCTAATTTGTTTATAACAACGATTAACCATAATAGTAAAGGAAAAATTGCTAAAAATTTATCTAAAAAGAACAGAAAAAATGAAAAAATGAAAAAAATTAGTTCATATTTGCTAAAGAATTTGTTTTTGAAATAGATTACCAAAACATAAAGGATATTATAGATTAACGTGGCTAAATAAAGGAAGATTAAATAATACAAAACACTAAATTTTAAAAATGGAAATGTTAAATTTAAATAAAAAGCCATTCCTAAAAACATTAAAAAATCTCCACCACCCCATAAACCTAATTTGTATTTGAAATAAGAGATTAAAAAAGCTAAGATAATGTTAATTATTAAAAACCAAGAGAAATTTTGTATTAACAAAATTAAATTAGCAAAAAAACCAATTAAGATAAAAGCAAAAGAAACAAAATAAGGTGTTTCTTTAGTTAATAAATCCAAAATAGATACTAAAATTAAAAAACTTAAAGTAATGGAGACAACAATTAAATCCATAACCACTCAAAAAAACAAAACAATTTTATAAATGATTATTACTATTCAAAAATAATGGAAACAAATGTTGAAGAGTATTATGAATTACTACCTGTTTCTCCTATTAAAAAACTTAAGAAAGAAATAGAAGAAATAAAAAAAGCTGTAACCTCCAATACTTCAACACAAATTCAGAATGAGCTAATTAAAGAAATAATGGAAACTGTAAAGATGAATCAAAGAGTTGTTGAAGATATTGTTAAATCTAATGCTGCTTTACAAACAAAGATGTCTGAAATGATTATAGTTATGAATAGATTAATTGAGGAAATAAGTATTATGGGAGAGTCCTTTAAAAAAGCTGCAGAAGCTTTAACGATTGAAGCTAAAAGTGAGAGAACAGAAGAGTTATTAACCAAATTATTAAGTGAAATGTCTAAGTTAATTACTCAAAACCAAAATATTTTAGATTCTTTAACTAAATTGGAAAAGCAAATGATTCAAAGACAATTGCAAAGAGCTCCTTCTACATTTCCAAGCCTTAGTTTAGGTCAGAATCCTTTGCCTAATCAAAAACCTTTGCCAGTCCAACAACAAACTACTCCTAAGAATGATTTAATGAAAAAATTAAGTTTAAGTAAACTTTAAACTCTATAATTTCTTTCTTTTGGTTTTAACAAATCTAAACCAATATTTTTGCTTACGTAATCAAATAAAGCTATTGAACCAGTAGTAGCTGTGTTTAATGAACCAGTAATCCCATATTGAGGTATCTTAACAACTAAATCACATTTTTCTAAAACTTCTTTAGGAACTCCTGAAGTTTTCTCACTACCGATAACAAAACACGTGTTTTTAGGATATTTTTTTATCTCAAAAATAGGTTTTGCATCTTTTGTTATTTCTAAAGCCACTAATTTATATTTACCTTTCAAATACTCATAAGCTTCTTCAAATTCTTTAAAATATTTTATTTCAATCCAATTTATTGAACCAACACTTACTTTATTAGTTAATTCAGGTTTTATTCCTACTAATATAACTTCTTTTGCTCCAAAAATTTCGGCTGATCTAATTAATGTAACAACATTTGGTTCTTTTGTATAATTAAAAGCTAAAACAGCAAAATTAAAACAAATTCTAAAAATTTTCCCATTTTTAAATCTTTGAATTTCAAAATCTTCTTTTTCAACAAAACCTTTTTCTTTTAAAATATTTTTTATTCTTCCAATTTCTTTTTCAACTTTTGTTAAATCAAGTTTTTCTTCTTTAAATAATTCTTTAACATTTCCACTTATTTCTAATATTTCTTTTTTCATTATCTAAAAATATTGAAAATTTTTTATAAATTGTTCATTAATTTTTTATTTAGTTTATTATTGTTTATAATAGACCAGTTTGATAGTATTTTTTGGAATTTATAAAATTTTATTTTTTCCCTTTTAATTATGTTGGTTTTAGGAATAGAAGGGACAGCACATACTTTAGCATTTTCTTTAGTTGAATATGACTTAGAAAAAGAGAAATTTAAAGTATTTAATGAAAAAAAGATACAGTACAAACCTTCAATTGAAGAAAAGGGTATTAAGCCATCTAAAATGGCTGAATTTCATTTTGAGAATTTGTTTAATTTGTTTCAGAATTTATTAAAGGAGGAAAATATAAGCGTTAAGGAGATAGATGCAATAGCTTACTCTGCTGGGCCAGGTTTTGGCCATACACTAAGGCAAATTGCTTTTTTTTCAAAATCTTTGGCTTATTTGTTTAATAAACCTGTTTATCCTGTTAATCACCTAGTCGCTCATTTAGAAATTGGAAGATTAATTAATGGTTTAAAAGATAAAGAACCTCTTTATTTTTTTGTTTCAGGAGCAAATACTTTAATAGTTGTTAAAGAAGATTGGTATAAAGTTTTGGGAGAGACTTTAGATATTGGAGTAGGGAATTTCTTTGATAAAATTGGTAGAATATTTGAAATTCCTTTTCCAGCAGGCCCTAAAATTGAAGAATTGGCTAAAAAAGGAAAGAAATTTATAGAATTTCCTTATACAGTAAAAGGAATGTCTTTAACTTTAGCTGGTTTAGTTACTAAAGTAAAGCAATTAAAAGGTAAATATTCTAAGGAAGATTTGTTATTCTCATTACAGGAAAGTGTTTTTTCTATGTTGATTGAAACTTTGGAAAGAGCTTTAGCTTATAGTGAAAAAGAAAAACTTGTTTTTGGAGGTGGTGTTTTAGCTAATAAAACCTTAAGAGAAAAACTAAAGATCATGGCTAAAGAATTTGGAATTAAGCTTTATGAAATTCCTTTTGAGTACAGTGGGGATAATGCAGTAATGATTGCTACTGCTATAAAGCAATTCCAGGAAATTAGTTGGAAAGAAGTTAATTTTGACCCTTATTGGAGGATTGAAAATCCTTTACCTAGTTTTCTAAGAAAA
>CAZGMV010000021.1:4853-8382 GCA_964526875.1 Candidatus Woesearchaeota archaeon
TACAATTCCTGAAGTTAATGATAAAGTGAAGACAATAAAAAAAGTATTTTTTCTATTTATTCTTTTAAGACAATTAAAGTATTAGATATCATTATTCTCCCTCATTTTTCTTTTTTAAACCATTCCATTAATTCTAAAGGAACTATTATGAACTTTTGACTAGGATCTTTACTAACATCACTTAGGAAATGCAAAGTTCTCAAATAAATAGCAGTCTTTGATTTCCCTAGCAATTCAGAAGTTTCCACATATTTTTTAGCAGCTTCTAATTCTCCATTAGCTTTAATAATTATTGCTCTCCTTTCTCTTTCAGCTTCTGCTTGTCTCGCAATTGCTACTTTGATTTTCTCATCAACTTCTATGTCTTGAATTTTTAAATCAACAATATCCACCCCCCATTCCTCAGCCCTTTTATCAACAATTTCTCTAATATCCTTACTTAATTCTTCTCTTTTTGACAAAATTTCATCAAGTTCGTATTTGCTTATGATATCTCTTAATACTGTTTGTGCATATGTTGAAACCACATAGAAAACATTATCTACATTCAAAACAGATTTCTCTGCATTTTCAATTTTTACATAAACAACACCATTTACTTTCAAAGGTATGTTATCCTTAGTAATTATTTCCTGTTGCGGAATATCTAATGCGTTAGTTCTTATATCCACTTTAATTACTCTTTCAATCAACGGAATAACAAATCTTAAACCTGGTTGTAATGTTCTACTATACTTTCCTAACCTTAAAACAACCCCTCTTTCATATTGATTAATAATTCTTACTGAAAGTGTTAATAATAAAATTATTAAAAAAATTATCCAAAAGAACATTTTATTATTAAGATTATATTATGTTTTATAAACTTTTTTATATTAACTTATTAGTTCTAAAAAAATTTTAAGAATAATAACTACTATGGCAGAATAATGGATAAAAGTAAATTTTCAAAAAAATCAGCAATTCCTGAATATATATGGTATATTTCATTAATAGTGATTAGTTTGTCTTTAGTACTAATGGTTGTTAATATTGCAAAAAAATCTAGAAAAAACCCTAGCATTCCAGAAATAAGAGATGCTACATTTACGATTTATGTAGATCCTTTAAATAGAATTTATTTAGAAGATATGTTAATACAAGGAGTGAAAAAGGAGGATTTAGCTAATTTTTATATAGGTTGTAATGGAAATAATGTTGATTTTACAACTTTTTTTAATCAAAGTCCTTCAAAGTTATTTGCAACAAATTCTAATAATTATTTGGAATTAATTAGAAAAAACTTTGAGATAAATCTGACTGCGATAAATATAAGTGATGATTGTAAAAAAGAAGGAAGTGAGTGGTATTTATTTTATGGAAATCCTGAGGAAGGAGGGTCTATTGTCGCTAAAACAAATGTTGAAAGAAAAGTAAGATTTGGTTAGGATTTTATTTAAATATTTTTAAAATCTAGAATTTAAAAGGTGGTATTATGGAATTAAAAATTAAAAAGTGTCCTGAATGTGGTTCTACTAATTTAATTTATGATTCTGAAAAAGGAGAAATAATTTGTGCTAATTGTGGTTTAGTTATTGAAGAAAACATTGTTGATTTAAAAAAAGAATGGAGAAGTTTTGATGAAGGTGATCAAAGTAGAGCAAGAGCTACTGGTCATTTAACTTATACAAAAGCTGATCAGGGAATAGGAACTGCAATAAGTTCTAGCCAATTAGGTAAATTAAGCCAAAAAGATAGATCAAGGTATCTAAAACTAAAAAAATGGCAATCAAGATTAAGCTCTTCAATAGAAAAAAATTTAAGGTCTGCTATGAATGATTTAAAGAAATTGGTAGATTTGTTAAAACTACCTCCTGGGGTTGAAGAAGAAGCGGCATATATTTACACTTTAGCAGTTCAAAAAAGTTTAGTTAGGGGTAGAAATATTGATACAATAATTGTTGCAAGTATTTATATTGCTTTAAGGAAATTAGAAATTCCTAGAACTTTGGATGAAATTGTGAAGATAACAGGTATTCCTAAAAAAGAGATTGGAAAAATTTATAGGTTATTAAGTAAGGAATTGGGTATTAAGATAAATCCGATTAATCCTATAGATTATATCTATAGATTTGCTAATTTGTTACATCTAAAACAAGACACTTTGTTAAAAGCTATCGACTTGTTAAAAGAAGCTCAAAATAAAAAGTTAGTCGCTGGAAGAAGTGCTACTGGTGTTGCAGCCGCTGTTTTATATATAGCTTGTGTTTTAAATAGAGAAAGAAAGACACAAAAAGAAATTGCTGAAATTGCTGGTGTAACTGAAGTAACAATAAGGAATAGATATAGAGAACTTGCTAAAGAGTTAGGACTAGAGAAAACTTTATCTAAGATATTGGCTGAAGAAGGAGAAACACAGAAAGTTTAAAACTTTAAGTTTTTGATTCTAATTATTTTTTGGAAAAATTTAATATTAACTTATATCAAGTAAAAATTTTTTATAAAGAATATATTAAAAAGTAAAAAGTGGAAGAACAAAATAATTTAGATGTTGAAATAAAAAATGAAAATAGAGAAGAAGAATCACAAATAACTAAAGAAAAATTAAAAGAAAAATTAAATATAGAAAAGCCTTTAACTTTAACAGAAGAAGGCAAAGAAATAAAAGAAATTAGTAATACGTTAGGTTTAACAGATTTAGAAAATGAAAAAATAATCTTAACAAATATTTATTTTACTATAAAAAATTTAGAAGAGATTGCGCTGGATGTAGATAAAAAAGTTTATATTAATCTAGATGTTGCTAAAAGAATTGATGAACTTGAAAAGAAGTTAGAAAATATTCATGAGCTATTAGAAAATAGTTTACTAGTTGGAAAAAGTGCAGTAATTTATTATTTAAAGAAAAATAAAAATAGACCTATTAAATTAGATATTCTCTATAGAAAATTTGGAAAAAAGGTTGTTAATGAAGTTATTATTGAATTGTATGAGAAAGGTTTTGTGAAAATATTGAGATAGGATTAGCTAAAATGGGAAAATTAAAAAAGGCTAATGTAGTATCTTTTTTTATATTTTTAACAATTTTATTTGCTCTATTTGTAAATTACTTAGTTTTTAAAACAGAAATAGATTATTTTAAAAAACAATATGAAACAAATTTAGAAATAATAAAGAGTTTAAATCAAAAATGTTTTTTAGTTGATGAAGCTTATGTTATTCCAAGAAAAGATTATTTAGAATTGAATTATTACATTTGATACATTGATGTCCTTATACAAATGCTGTTTTCAATTTTTGATATTTTTGCCAACATATATATGGTTACTGCTTTGATAGTTAAACTTCTAGTAGGGGTTCAATGTCATTGTAAATTCCAAACTGTTTTGTAAGATTTTACCCTAATTAATCCAGTGTCCCACTGTCTTCTGGCAACATATTCAGTAGTCCCTGTCTTGAGTCCCCTGCAAACAGAGGACATTTTCATATATGGATACTTTTTAATAAACCATCTAGCCTTAATATAATTTAATGTCTTTGTGTAGTGAGA
>CAZGMV010000022.1:0-4768 GCA_964526875.1 Candidatus Woesearchaeota archaeon
TCTTCTATCATAGAATTTCATTATACTCACCAGGTATTATACTTAACAGGTATATTATAAATCTCAGAATCTTTTACTTCATAAGCATAAGCTAAATACTCGTTTCTGGTAGTTATTAAATACTTATTAATGTTTGCAAAATTTCAAAAAACCACTTTTTAGTTTTTAAAATGGTTAAAAGAAGGAAAAATAAGAAAATTATTTTTCTTCTATTATTTTTAGCAATTTTAAACTGGTTGTTTGCTTTTTCTTTAATTTTTAAAGATGTTAAAATTTCTTTGAATATTTTAAAGCCTTCTTTTTTAATTTATGTTAATAAAGACAATTATTTCCAAAGTTCTGATTATTCTACTATAATCAGCAACTTAAATTTTAATTTAAATGAACCTCAAGAAATTACTGTTGACAGCAATAATAGTTTAATTGTTTTACCTTTATATTATGAAAAAGCTTCTTCTTTTGATATTAAAAAATATAATTTAAGCATAGACTTTTACTTAGAAAACATAGAAAATGCTTCTCAATATTTGGAAATTTACTATGCTAAAATCTATAGTTCTTCTTGTTATGGAGATAGTTGGAAAATTGGTAAAATTAATACCAGTGATGGCTTAAAAGTTATTTGCGCTGTTAAAAAATTAAATGAAACAGATTTCGAAAGTGATTACATCGGAAATTTAAACTTTGAAATAGAAAATACTGAAGAATTAAAAGATTCTAAATTATTGGTTTTTAATGTTAATCCTCTATATGTTGGAAAACTAAATATTAAAATGATTGCTCAATTAATTCCAAATTAATTTTTTATGTTTTTTATTAATTCATAAATTCTTTGTTTTTTTATTTTAATGATTCTTGAATTAGAAAATTTAATAAAAAGATGGAATTCTTTTGAAAAAGATAGGGAAAAATTAATAGAAGAATGTGCTAAGACTATTAATTTAACTAAAAAACATCAACTAGCAGTTTTTAGAAGAGATTTTGATAAAGCCCGAGAGATTCTAGAAGAAATTAAAGAACATAGAAAAAAATATTTAAAAATTGCTAAAAGAGATGACTATTTTAAAGCCAAATTAAACATCTACAACACTGCAGAGCAAGAATTTGTAGAAACTTTATTATTTCATTCATTTGTTGGGAGTAATGTAATAATTCCATTTTCAGAACTAAACAAAGAATATAAGATTTCATTAACTACTTATTTTTCAGGTTTATTAGATTTCCTAGGAGAATTAAAGAGAATTTTTATCGAATATTTGGCTGAAAGTAAAGAAAAGGAAGCGTTTGAGTTAAAGGAAAATGTTTTAAATATCTATAAAGATTTGTTGAATCTAAACTTAAAAGCTGGTGATTTAAGGAAAAAATTTGATGGTTTAAGATATTTAGTAAAATCAATGGAAGAAATTCATTTAAATTATAAAATAAATAAAAAAGGTTAACCTTCATTTTTATACAACATTTTTGTTAATTATTTTTTCTAGTTCTTCAAACTTTCTTTTAGAAATTTCTAAAGCTTTTTCAACATCTTCTTTTGTTAAAAAACCATCTCTTGACTTTTGCAAAGAATAAACAAAGTTTCTATCTCTTCCAATAGTGAAAATCACATCTGCAACTTCCTCTTCTTCTTTATTAGGGTCTAATATTAAATAATCTCCAATTTTAGCAAAAGTTATTGGTAGAACTAATTTTGTTATAGGTAATTTTTCATTAGTTCTTTCTTTGTAATTTATTCTGTACTTTTCTTCAACTTTTTCTAATTTTGGAAAAACAGCATTCTTTAAAGCTAAATAAGCAGCTATTCCGCTAGCATCAATTACATTCCCATCATAGTCTAAAATAGCAATGTCAATCAATATATCCCAAACCCATTTTCCTCTTTCAATAACTAGTTTTTTAGTATCAACTAATTTACTTTCCCTAATACCCCTATCAACTACTCTTCCTAATTCAGCTTCTATTGGAATCAATTCAGGGGGAATTTCCTTATCAGATATTGGTGTTAAATCTAAATTAGTTACAACAATTCCTTCATCAGGAAATTCAGGAAATGGTTCAACTACTTCTATTTTTATACCACATAAAACCTTTGTATTGCCTAATTCAACATAAGCGCTTCCTTCAGCATTTTCAATAATATTTGTTCTTACTTTTATTCCTCTGTAATCAAAAAAAGTTCTTCCATCTTTTCTTAAGTTTTCTTTAAATAAGGAAATTAAATAATTTTTTCTAAACTTTCTTAGATCCATAGGAAAAATTTTGACATTAATTTTCTAAACTTTCAGAAATAACGAACTTTTATAAAGATTATGTTAAAATTTTATAAATGAACTTAATTTTTTTGGGATCTGGTGGAGGAAGAGTTATGGTTTATACACAGGAAAGGAAAACTAGTGGTTTCTATTTAGATTTAGACATAAAAATGTATGTTGATCCAGGTGTTGGGGCTTATTTAAATTACATCTCAAACTTTAAACAATTTTTTGATCTAAAAAAATTAGATTACATTTTTGTTTCTCACGCTCATATTGATCATGCTCAAGATCTAATGCCTTTTATTGATTATATTACTATTGGTGGAAAAAAGAAAAGAAAAGGAATTTTATTAGCTTCTTATTCAGTTATTGAAGGGGGTTATTTTGGTCCTTTCATCAATAAAATTTATTTGAATTATTTAGCAGATTATGAGATTTTAGATAATAAAAAAGAATATTTGCTTAAAAAAGGTTATAAACTAAGAGTTTTGTTAAATAAACATTCTGATCCAACAACTTTTTCATTCAGATTAACAAATGAAGAAAAAGGGATAGATATAGGATATATAAGTGATACTTCCTATTTTGAAGAATTAAAGGATTTTTTTAAAGACGTTAAAGTCTTAATAGTTAATTGTCTAAGGCCTTTTGGAGATAAACATAGTTACCATTTAACAGCAGATCAAGTTTTGGATTTATTAAAAGAGATAAAACCTAAATTAACAATTTTACACCATTTAGGTTTCAAATTTAAAGGAAAGGAAATTGAAACTATAAAAAGGTTTAAAGATCATGGTTTGGACGTTATTTTGTCCCATGAGGGTTTAAAAATTGAATTAAAAAATTTAAGAATAAGTTATTTACTTGAAAAGCCTTATTATTATAAAGATTTAATTGAGTTGTATAGAGAAAGCTCTTTAAAAAAATTAAAATCTGACAATTCAAAAAAACATGTTAATTATGAAGAAAAAATTAAAGAGATGCTTATGGAAATAAAAAAACAATTGGAAAGTAGTGCTTTACCTTTAAATCAAACATGGGTTGATAAAAACTTATTCTCAGATAAAGATAAAAAATGATAAAGAAACAAAAGGGTTGTCGACAAATATTGGTTTAACTCAAATTGCTCTTGATTCAATAACTGATCTAGGAATTGGACTAGTTTAAAGAAGAAATTAATGAGAAAACAAAAGATTTGATGTTGTTATAAAAAATAAAACTACAAAAATAATATCTTTTAAACTATTTTTCAACAATAACATATTTAAACTCATTAACTTGGTAATAACTTTTCCAACCTTTTTTTGTTAAGTAATTCTTAATTTCTTTTAAATCTTCTTCATCTAATAAAGGATATTTAACAGTTCTGAACAAAGAATATTCATTATCCAAATTTTCAATTATTAAATCAATAGACTGTAATAATTTTTGCTGTAAGATTTTTGTAAATGGTATTCCAATAATTTTCTCGTATTTCTTTTGTTTTTCTCCATTAACATCAAAAAATTTCCAATATGGAAATTTAATATCCATTGCTACACCATCAATAAGATTTTTATCAATTAATTCTTTCAGAACTTTAGGATTACTTCCATTTGTATCTAACCTTATTGGTATGTTTAATTCTTTTTTGAAAATTTCTATTGCTTTTACTAATCTATTACCATAAATTGTTGGTTCTCCTCCACAAATGATTAATAAATCATAAATACCAATTTCTACTAATTCTTTTAATTTATTCAATAACTCATTAAAACCATATTTTGGAGCGTTTGGAGTGTTAACTTCTTCATAATTATGGCAATGGAAACATTTGAAATTACAACCTGTTGTAAAGATCTCTAAAGCATATTTATTAGGATGATCTTTTAGAGTTTCAACTATTTCAGAAAAGAAAAAGAAATTTAAGCCACTAAAATCTTTTTTCTTCATCTTGATTCAATAAAGATTTAATCTTTCTATTCTTAAGCTATCTCTTGGAGTTTTTATCTCACAAATACCTTCTCTAGGAGATCTATAGCCGCAATAAGGACAATAAGGTACATAACTAAATCTAAAAATCCTTCCACCTTCTTTAGATATAGATCCTAAAAATCTACCTAACTTAGCAGACATTTCCTCCTCACAGTTTGGACAAGGATACAAATTGGAACTTTCCAGATATTCTCTAACTTCCTCTATAAACAACCAAAATCTTTCTGTTGGATTAGTTTTGTTTTTTCCTTTAGTTGTATTTTCTTTTAATAACTTATAAACCATTATTTCACCTATAGCATCACTAATTCTTCTAATTCCTCAATACTTTCAAACTTATCTTTTGTAAATTTATCCCTTGTTAACCAGTCAGCCCTTCTTTCATCTCTCCAATATTGTTCTTCCCCATCATAAATTCCCTTTTTTGGATCTATAATAATTCCTTCTTTACCTCCTTTAACAATTGGTCTCACATACCCAATAATTCTTGAATAAATCATTATATCTTTACTTCCGCATTTAGGACATTGTGTTAATTCTCC
>CAZGMV010000022.1:4868-8373 GCA_964526875.1 Candidatus Woesearchaeota archaeon
GCTTGTCCTTCAGCGCTTACTCTTAGCTGTTTTCCTAATTCTCCATCATAAGGTGGTTGAAAACCTGAAGTTAAGTAAACCCTACCAGTTTCTAGAAAACCATTTACAAAAATAGCACCTTTTTTTCTTAGTGGTTCTTTCATCGTAATTATAAAAAATTAAATTTTTAATAAATATTTGTGGTTTTTTATTAAAATTTATGTTCTAAAAATAGAACAGAAGATTTATAAGGTATTAACTAAAACTGTAATTTATAGTAGTATTATTTGGAGGAAGAGTTAGTTCACATATTATCGGTTCAGTAATTAAGGAATAACCGTTTATTTTTGGATTAACATTGTCATTATCAATTTTAATTACTTCAATTATGTTTCTTTCAACAACTTTTTGACAATTATAGATAGAGCAATTTCTTTTATTTACAAAAACCTTTTGTATTTTAACATAATTTTCTTTAGCAATTTCTTCTCCGAATTTATTTAATAAAACACCTTTTAATTGAAATAATATAAAAAACAAGAAAATGAAAAACAAAAAAAATGAAAAAGCTTTGTCTATCATAAAAAGAAAAAGCAATAAGTTTTTAAAAATTAAATTGTAATTAAAAGGTGAGTAATTTTTTAATGATTGTTCCTGTTTATAATGAAGAGAAAATTTTGGAAAAAAACATAAAAAAATTAAGAGATTTTTTAAATAACCTAGAAAAACAATTTAATATAAACTTTACAATAGTAATTGCTGATAATAATTCAATTGATAAAACTCAAAAAATAGCAAAAAAATTAGAAAAAGAGGTGAGTAATTTAATTTACTTTAGAATAAACAAGAAAGGGAGAGGAATTGCTATTAAAGAAGCTGTTAGAAAGTTTAATAATTTTGATTATTTTTCTTTCATAGATTGTGATTTACCTTTTAATTTAAATTACTTGGAAGAATTTATTAAAAGAATTAGAGAATGTAATTTAGTTTTAGCAAATAGAAAATTAATAAATACTCCAATAACAAGGAAAATAACTCATTTTGGATATAAGATATTGGCTAACTTAATTTTATTTGGTTGGCCAAAAATAAAAGATTTTCAAGCAGGTGTTATGTTCTGGGATAAGGAAGTAAATAAAATATTAATTGATAAAGTTGAAGATAGTCATTGGTTTTTCAATACAGAATTAATTTATTATGTTATAAAAGAAAAGAAGAAAATTTGTTTTGTTAATATCAATTATGAGATAGCAAAGAGGAGTTCTGTTAAAGTAATCAATGATAGTTTATATTTTTTAAAAAAGTTGATTGTCTTTAAATTAAAAAATATTTTTAGGTTTTTCCTAAAAATTTTATAAATTTTTAGAATATTTATTCATTAAAATGGTAAGTTTTAAAGAGATAGTCAAAAGTTTGGAAGCTAGATGGTTTATGAGTTCTATGGCCACAGGAGCTGTAGGAATTGGTTTAAATTTTTTAGTAAAAAGTTTTAGCTTTATTAAATATATTTCGTCTTTTTTAGTAATTCTAGCAATATTATTTTTCGTTTTAGCAAGTTTTTTTTATTTATTAAGATTATTCATATTTCCTAAAGAAGTTATAAGGGATTTAAAACATCCTATAATTAACAACTTTTTTGCAGGAATTTATATTTCAATAGGTGTTCTAATTACTGGAATTTTAAATGTTTTAATTCCAAATGGTTTAAGTTATGGGTTAGGAATCTTAATTTCAAAGATTCTATATGTTTTAGGTTTACTTTTAATAATTTTCCTTATTATAGCAATACCTTCAATCGATATTGTCTCAGAGAATGTTGACACTAGACATTCATTAGGAATTTGGTTCTTACCACCTGTAGGTTTATTTGTTTTCATCTTTGCTGGAAATTTTTTAGCAATGAAAGGAGTTTTTGTAGAGTTCATTAAAGTATTTAACAGTTTATTAATTGGTTTGGCTTTTGTTTGGTGGTTTTTAAGATTAAATTTTATTTTTTACAGGGCAAAATTTCATCCTTTACCACCACCAGAAATGGCCCCAAGTTTTGTAATTGGTTTAGCTCCTATAGGTGTTTCAGTAATTGCAACACAAACTTTCGCTAATTTATTAAACAACCAACTACTAAAACAAATTGTTGATGGATTTGGTGTTCTAATCTATGGTTTTGGATTATGGTGGGCTTTAGTTACTTTAGTGATTTTAACCTATTACTTTTTCAAACATAAAATTCCTTATTCACTTGGATTTTGGGCCTTTGTGTTTCCACCAGCTGCTTTTGGAATTGGAGCTAAACTATTATCTACTTTACAAGGAGAACTTAGTAAAGTATTTGATATTATTTATCTAATCTCAATTACAATAGCGACTTTAGTTTGGTTATTTGTAGTTTATAAGACAATTAAATCTATTTACACAGGAAAAGCATTTCAAAGACCAAAAGCATTGCAAAAGTAATAAATTTGTTCTTTTACTTACCAAAATTCCTTTTTCTTTTTGGAAATTCTTCTTTAATTATTCTAATGAATTCTTCCTTTGTAAATTCTGGCCAATATTTATCAATGAAAAATAATTCGGCATAAGCTGATTGATAAAGGAAAAAATTGCTTAATCTTTTTTCTCCAGAAGTTCTTATTATTAAATCCAAATCAAAAGGCAAATAAAGATTTTTTTTAATTTTTTCTTCATTTATTTCTTTTTCATTTTTTAACTTCTTAATTAGATTTTCTATTTCTTTTTTACTACTGTAAATATAGGCAATAAAAACGTTTAACTTTTTATTATTTTTTAGTCTATTGTTTAACCTATTTAATTCATTGATTTTTTTAATTATCTCTTCTGAATAAAACTACTTTTCTCCTATAAGTTCAATGTTGATTTTTTCATATAGCTTATTTTCAATAAAAGAATCTAAAGCCTTTAATACTAATTTTTCAATAATATCTCTTTCAGTAGAAGGTCTGTTAATAAAGTTTTCAAAAAAGTTAAAGTTAAACCTGTAAAAGTTAAAACACAAGTTAAAGTCTTAGAAATTGTAGATAAACAAGGAAATAAAATAAAGGCAACCTTAATAGAAAGAGAAACAGAAGAACCAAAAGTTGTGGAAATAATCCCAAAAACAATAGCAAGTACAGCAAATCTAATAAAACCAGTGAAAGGAAGTGTTAAAGTATTAAAAGCTGATCCTATACTAGAATTTACACCTGAAAATAAGAAATACTCTTATTTGGTTAAAGGAGTTGTAACAAATGTTGAAAATATACAAGTAGTAAGTTATGAAGAAGAAAAAGAAGTACAACAACCTCAACAACAAACAACAACACAAACTCAAACAACAACTGAAATAAAAGAAACAAGTTCAAGTAATAAATACATTTATATTGGAATTGCAGTTGTATTATTAATAATAATGGCAATTGTGGCTTACTTAATAAAAACCAAAAAGATTGAGTTAAAGAAAAAAGAATAAAATCTTTGTTTTTATTTCTTTAAATTCATTTCCAAATCCCTTAAATCAAAACAATAAACC
>CAZGMV010000023.1:0-3993 GCA_964526875.1 Candidatus Woesearchaeota archaeon
AATGGAAAAAGGGAAAGAAGCAACAAAGGATGAATTTTTGAAGAAATTTATTTAATTTTATTTTTTTAATTGTCCAATAAATACAAACATTTTTAAAAATAACTTTCGATTTTAAGAAGTGGTTGATATAGAAAAAATTCTCGAAAAAGAATTAAAAGGAAATGTTAAAAACAACTCTAATAAAACAACAGAAAATAATAAAATAATTAATAATAGAAAAGAAGGTGTTGAAAAAGAAATTGGAAGTAAAGTTGAACATCTTGTAATAAACAAAAAGATAAAAATAATTAAACAACTAATAAAAGAAAAGATAGTTTTAATAACTGTTTCTTTTTCTTTGATAATTCTAATTTTAGCTATTGCTTTTTATTTAGTTTACTTTAAGCCAATTAATTATCTTGTACAAGAATTACCTAATCAAAAAGAAAAAACTGGAAATAGTTTAGTTGGTTTTGGTAGTAATTTAACTAAAGAAGATAGAAAAGGAATAAAACAAGAAGTAAATAATACTTTTCATACTTTTCAAAATTATACAAAAGAAATTAATGAAAATAATAATGATTTATATCTAATGAATGAAAATTTAACTAGTAATGAAAAAGATAATTATAAACAAAAAATTAAAGAATTAAATGAAATAGTTAATGAAAAATGCTTAAATAGAAGTAGTGATTGTTTAGCTAAATTAGCTTATGAATATAAAAACCCTTCCTTTTGTTTGTTTAGTAAAAAAAAGAGTCTATGTTTACAAAAATATCGAAGTTTATTAGAACCTTTAAATTATAAGAAAGCTAAAAACTTGATTGATAGGTTAGTAAATGGTGAAATTAGTAAAGAGGATCTTGAAAATGAAGGAATTACTTTAGAAGAGTTAGCTTCTATAACTGGAGATGATAGGATTTGTAATTTTTTAAAAGATCCTGAACAATTTAGTTTTTGTAAGTATAAAAAAGAAGAATTTACTTGTAATAACAGTTCAACATGTAATTTGTATTAAATTATATTTTACTAAAATAATTAAGGAAAAAAATATTTAAAAATTTAGTGTTGTCTTTTAAAAATGCTAATTACTTTACAAGAAATATTTGATTTAGTTTTAATGTGGCTTGTTACTACATATGTTTTTCTACCAAAACAACCTTTAACCTTAAAAGAGGTAAAAGTTTACTTTTTTTGGGTAGGTGGTGGTGTTGTTTTGCATGAATTATTTCATAAAATAGTAGCAATTTCTTTAGGTGTTAATGCCACTTTTCATGCTTTTTATTTAGGTTTAATTTTAGCAGTTTTATTAAAACTTTTTTTACCTTTTATAATTCTATTACCTGGTTATGTATCTATACATGCTTTATATTTGACACCATTACAAGAATTACTAATCTCTTTTGCAGGCCCTTTTGCTAATTTATTGCTTTGGTTAGGTTTAAGAAAATTAGCAATTAAAAGACAAGATTTTTATATTTACTGGGCTAGTGAGATAAATAAACTTTTATTTATATTTAACATGCTACCTATTCCTCCTCTAGACGGGTTTAAAGTTTTAATGGCTTTATTATCTTTGATATAGTCCAATTAAAACCCCTTTCCCTACTACATGTCCATACATCTCATTTTTTAATTCTTCTATATTGGAACCTTCTTTTAGGTTTAGTTTTTTATCTAGCGCATAAATATAAAAGTAGTAATGGTGTATTTTATCTCCTCTTGGAGGACAAGGTCCTTTATATCCAATAGTTCCAAAGTCGTTAATACCTTCTAAATAAAGGTTTTTTCCAGAGCTACCTTCTTCAACTACTAATTTTGGCTCGATATTCCAAGCTGTCCAATGTATAAAAGACCCTTTCGGAGCGTCTGGATCTTCTACAATAATCACTAAACTTTTAACGTTTTTTAAACTATCCAAATTTTTAATAAAAAAAGGGGGATTAACATTTTTTCCATCACAAGTGTATTTCTTTGGAATGAAAGAGTTGTTTTTGAAGAAACTTTCGATTTTTAATCTCTTTGCTTTAACACCTAATTCATAATTTTTTGGAAGAGAAAGTAAGTAAATTACAAATAGAAATAAAATGGCTGAAATTGAAATGAACACAATTGTTGCTTTGTCTATACTTTTTTTGTACATAAAAATAGTAAGAAAAAAATTTTTAAGAAATTTTATTTATAAAACTTTTTAAATTTCTTTAGTTTATGTTAGATATTAAGAAAATAAGAAATGAAGAACTTAGAAAAGAAATACAACTGAGTTTTTTAAAAAGAGATTTAACCCCTTTATTAGAAGATTTCAAGAAAGAAGACATTCTAAAATTTAGTGATAATGAATTAGTAAATCTTTTAAAGAAATACGACAACCAATACACATTAAAACTTAAAGAAGTTATTGAAACTGACTTACTTTACAGAAAATTATTAAAAGAGTTGGAGCAAAAAAGGGCTGAAAAAAACAAAATTGATAGAGAAATAAGAGAAAGGTATAAAAAGAAAGAGTTAGAAGGAATTGAAGAACTAAAAGAAAAAAGTAAAGTATTTAACAAAGAAATAACAGAGATTGAAGAAAAGGTTAAGGAAATTAAAGAAAAGTTAAATAATCTATTACTTCAATTGCCTAATATTGTTGATAAAGAGGTTCCTTTAGGTTTTGATGAAGAGGATAATGTAGAAATTGCTATTAATAACTCAAACAACACATTAAAAGTTTTGAAGACCAACAAAGAATTAGCTGAAAATTTAAGAAAAAAAGGTTTTAATGTTGAAGAAGTTGAAAAAGTTTTCCATCATTATGATTTGGAGTTAAGTAATTACATAAACACTGAAAAAGCCGCTAATATTTCTCAAACAAGATTTTATTTTGAATTTAATGAGATTGCTTTATTGGACTTCGCAATAACTCTAAACGCTTTAAATTTGTTCATTGAAGAAATTGAGAAAAAAGGATTTAATTACAAAATTCTAATTCCTCCATATATGGTTAGGAGAGAAATAGAAGAAGGGGCAACTACTTTAGATGCCTTTGAAGAAGCTCTTTATAAAATAGAAGAAGAAAACTTATACTTAATTCCAACTGCAGAACATGCAATAGCTGGTTATTTTAAAGGTAGCTTATTAAACGAAGAAGATTTGCCTTTAATAATTATTGGTTATAGCCCTTCATTTAGAAAAGAAGCTGGAAGTCATGGAAAAGACACTAAAGGAATTTTTAGAACCCATCAATTTCACAAAATTGAGTTATACGCAATAACCAAAGAAAATGAAGACAAAGAAATTATGGAATTTTTAATCAACTTGGCTGAAAAGAACCTAGAAAGCTTGGGGATACCTTATAGAAAAGTCAAAATTTGTACTGGGGATATGGATAAAAAAGCTAAGTTTCAATTAGATTTAGAAGGCTGGTTCCCAGGACAGCAAAAATTTAGAGAATTAGGAAGTTATGCTTATTTAAATGACTGGCAAGCAAGAAGGTTAAACATCAAATATCTAGAAAAAGGAAAAAGAAAGTTTTGTTCTACAGTTTATGCTACTGGTGTTGCTATTCAAAGAACAATATGTGCTTTAGTTGAAAATCATTTTGATGAGAAAGAGATGAAAATCAAAATTCCAGAAGTTTTGAAAAAGTATTTACCAATTAAAGATTTAATAGTTCAAAAATTAAGTAGCAAAGAGTAAAATGTTAGAGAAATCAATAAAAAATCTTCATAATGAAATCTTAAAATGTAAATTATGCAAAAATATCTTTGGTTTTGAACCGAATCCAATAGTATTTGGTAATTACAAAGCAAAAATAATGCAAATAAGCCAAGCTCCATCATACAATGTTTATTTAACAGGAATTCCATTTAATGATAAAACAGGACAAAGATTATTAAAGTGGTATGACATACCTAAAGAGAAATTTTATAACCCCAATATCTTTTACATAACTTCTTTAGCTCATTGTTTTCCAGGAAGAAACAATAAAGGCCATAAAAATCCTCCAGCAATCTGTGCAAAAAAGTGGTT
>CAZGMV010000023.1:4093-8225 GCA_964526875.1 Candidatus Woesearchaeota archaeon
AAAAGTGGTTGAAAGATCATAAAGAATTTTTTACAGAAAGACTGCCAAAAATAAGAGAAGTGTTACATAAAATAATTTTCTCTCATTAGTTTTTGCTTTTTTGCTTTCTTAATTGTTCCATAAATTTTAACTATTTTTATCTCATTTTCAAAAACACATAAAGCTCCTCTAATCTTAATTAACTCAGAAGCATTAACTTTTACTAATGAAAAATCCTTTTCTTTAAATTTGATTTCGCTTAAAACCCTAAAATTTAGTTTTGAAAAACCTTCAACTCCCAAGAAATTAAGTAGTATTTCTTTAAATTTCTCACTATCTCCTTGTATTAGCAAGTACCTAACTTTTTCTTTTAATGTAGGGGAAAAAGGTTTAACTTTCTTTTGCTTTTCCATTGGAAAAAAGAAAAAAATTTATTTGCCTTGTTGGGATTCTAAGTGGATATATTTAATTAAAGGTGGTTCGCTTGGAATTCTTGGATTTGGTCTAATTGCTTCCCTTAATATTATTAATCTCCTAGAAGGACCTTGAACGCTTCCTTTTAACATAACCCACTGATTTTTAACTATTCCATACTTAATCCATCCTCCTTTTCTATTAATTTCCTCTCCTTTTTCCCCTATTTTTAATAACCATTTATTTAATTCAGTTCTTCTGTGATAACCCATCTGACCAGGCATTGGAATTACTAAAGGTAAAATTCTCCAAGGAGTTTCTGGTCCATGGTTTCCAATTGTTCTTCTTTTCTTTTCAGTTTTGTGTGGCAATCTTTTTACACCATATCTTTTAACAACTCCTTGAAACCCCTTTCCTTTTGTTACTCCAATAGTATCTAACAATTGTCCTTCTTTAAAAACTTCATTGATTCTTAATTCTTTCCCTAAAATTTGTTCAGCGTATTTCAATTTTTCTTCTGGATCCTTCCCACCTAAAGGGATTTCCATTATTTCTGGTTTTTTCTTAGGCAAATTTGTTAAGTAAGGTTGTGTTGTAATTACTAACCTTAAATCATCAAAATTTTCTGGCACATTTCCGTTTAATTTAGCTAACTCTTTTTTAGGTTTTTGTATTTTTCTTTCAATATATTTAGGTAATTCTTCAGCAAAAACATCTTTAATTACTCTTTCAGTATTTCTATAACCATTTTCATAAAATCTTAAGCCCCAAACAAATACTGGAGGTGTTTCTAAGATAGTAACAGGCCAAGCAACTTCTTCTCCTTTGGTTAGCCCATTCCTATTATCAACAGCAATTATATGAGTCATTCCAACTTTATAAGCAGGAAAAGCTAAAGGTCTTACTTCTTCAACTTCAGGCCAATTATTTATTACTGGATATTGCCTTTTAGCTCTTACTCTTGGAACAAAGGCCAAAGAACCTCTTCTTGGTCTTCTATCTCTAGGCATATTTTCACCTCTTTAAGGCATTGCCCCCGAAGGGGTTGCCTTTATTATTTTGACAAACTTGCAAAAACATTTATAAAGTTTTAATTTTTTTGATCATATTCTTGTTTTATTACAAAGAATTTAAAAAAGGTGGAATTATGGGTAATTTTTACGCTGCAAGAGTTGTAGGCGGGAGGGAATTAAAAATCATGGAAAACCTATACTTATTTGGGAAAAAATATCCAGAAGCTATTCAAGCTGTTCTGTGGAAAGAGCAAATTAAGGGTTATATCTTTATTGAAAGCGAAGATTATAATACTCTAAACCAAATTATTAAAAGTATCAGAGACATTAGAGGTTTGATTAACACTCCTTTAAAAGAGGAGGAAATAAATAAGTTAGTAATTAAAGAAGAGGAAGAAATTGAGTTATTGCCTGGAGATATTGTTGAAATTATTGTTGGTCCATTTAAAGGAGAGAGAGCCAAAGTTATTAGAATTGATAAAGGAAAAGGAGAAGCTGTTGTTCAATTGTTGACAACTACAGTTCCAATCCCAATTGACATAAAACTTAATTGGTTGGTTTTAAGAGAAAGGGTTGCAAATGAGGAATTAATTAAGTAATTACACAAAAAGATTTAAGAGTAAAACGGTGGTAAAAATGCAAAAAAATATTATAAAAAACAACTATGAAATGCTTTATTTTTTGTTCTTTTTGTTAATAAGTTGTTGTACAGTGACTTTAACATCTTATTTTCTTAAATCATATAAACCTCCTGCTATTTATATCCTTGTTCTTTGCATTGTTATGCTTGGAATTGGTGCATTTGCCATATTTTGGAATATCTACAAGAAAACTAATGAATTAAGGAAAATTGATAAAGGAAAAATGATTTTAAGAATAAGACAGCGTGGTTTTGAAATTATAGACAAAAGTATTAGATATCCGATTTATTTCGTTTTTGTTGTGATGATTATAATTGTAAGTTCTAATACAATTGTTAATCACAAATTTTACCACCCTCTTTTACTTTTTATAATATTCTACATCATTATCTTATTTTTACCACACGATTGCGTAATTTATGAAAAAGGAATTAAGTTAGGATATTTATTTGTCAGATGGGAAGATATTGAGCGGATTAATGTAAATGGAGATGTTATTGAGATAAAAGCTAAAAATCGTTTGAAAAAGATTAGAATTAAAGACAAAGATGGAAAGGTTAAAAAAATTATTGAAAAATTTGTTTAATTCTTTCTTTATTTTTTATTAAATCAAAAATGTCTAATGTTTTTATTTCATGCTTCCCCAATAAATCTTTATACTTCTCAACTTCCTTTTTATCCCTCACAATAAAAATTCTATTGCAGTTAAAGTCCTTTAAATTACTTATTGTTTTTAATATATCTTCTTTTTCAATTTTCCCAAATTTAACTTCCCCAACAAGCTTTAATTTGTTAAATTTAGTAATGGCTATATCAACTTCTGGCTTATTTATTTTTACTATCTTTCCACCACATAACTCATTAATCAAATCCCTAAAAAATAATTCGGCAAGCTTATTCACTTTCTCTTTAACAACATTTTCAATAAATTTTTTATCAATTTTTCCATAATCCTTAATTTTCCTTATAATGTCTAGCTCCTCAAATATTTTTAAATAGTTGCTTATTTGTCCTTTAGTTAAATCCTTAACTACTTAAAAAAATATTTCTGATATTCCAGAAAATCAGTTAAGTCATTGATTATGTCTGTTTTATAAAAATTAGCGAAGAAAACCTCTCTTAAAAATATTGAAGCTTTAACCAACTCTTCTTTATTTTTTATTTTGTCCTTTAAACTATTTAACACTTCTGTTGGACGAGCTAAAGATATTTTTTCTTTATTATATTCAACTAAAGGATTGTCTTTTTTTAGCAAATAATTAACAAACCAAGAAGTGGAAGAAATTAAAATATTATTTTTTAAATCCAATCTATGAAACTCGTCAATTACTATTTTTTTATCTCTATTAATTTCTAAAAGCAAAATTAACTCACTATAATTTACCAATTATCCATATTAATGAAGAAATAATAGTCATAATCAATAAAATTTTTAACTAATTAACTGCTTTACTTCTTTGTATAACTATCATTATAATAACAACCATTATATATCTTTATAAAAGTTTCCTTACAATAGCTTTAATTCCTTTGTTTTTTCATCAATCTCCTCTTCAAACCAAGGCCCAATTCCTAAAGCAGTTATTGAGCCGGGAGAAATTTGAGTTAGACCAGCATCTTTAATTAAAGCATTAGGAACTCCTTTTTTATCAAAATAACTTTTTAAATTTAAGATTGTATTCAAATCAGCTTTTAAAACAACTTTTTTTTGTCCTTCTGAAAACCACTTATCAACAATTTCTTTATTTTTACTCAAAGCTTTTCTATAGCTTTCTAAAGAAGCATGGGCTACTTGAGCGCAAATCTTTCCTTTTCCCATTTTTAATTCATTATTAACAACAATAACTTGCTTTATCATTTCCTTTAAAAATAGAATTAAAAAATTTATAAAAACTTTTTAATTTGTTATCACAATGAAGTTTATAAGAAAATGTAAAAAATGTTGGATTTATACTATGAAAGAGATTTGTCCTTGTTGTGGTGTAAAGACTAGTGAAATTAATCCTCCTAATATTGGTTTAGAAGATCCATATCAAAAATACAGAATTAAGGCAAAATTAAGAGGTATTAAAAATGGGTGAAGAG
>CAZGMV010000024.1:0-8064 GCA_964526875.1 Candidatus Woesearchaeota archaeon
CAATGCAACTTAAATTTCTTTTTAAAGATAAAGAAAAATATTATTTTTTAGCAGAAGGTTTCTCTCCGGAACAAATTAATTCTTTAAGAAGGATTATTATTGAAGAAGTACCAACTATGGCTATTGAAGAGGTTTATATCTCAGAAAACCAAAGTGCTTTGTATGATGAACAATTAGCTTTAAGACTTGGTTTAATTCCTTTAAAAACCGATTTGAGTTACAATTTTAGAAATGAATGTTCGTGTGGAGGTAGTGGTTGTTCATTATGTGAGGTAAAATTCAAATTAGAAATTGAAGGAAAAGGTTATAGTTATTCAAAGGATTTAAAAAGTAGTGATCCTAATGTTGTTCCTGTTTATGACAACATTCCTATTGTTTATTTAGAGGAAGGACAAAAAATTAAATTAGAAGCTATTGCTATAATGGGTAAGGGAAAAGATCACAGCAAATGGACACCAGCACATGTTTATTTCTTTGAATTCCCTAAAGTAGAATTTTTAGATAAATCTTTAAATTTAAAAGAAGAAGATTTGATAAAAAATGGTTTAGAGAATCTCGTTATTTTGGAAAGAGAAAGAAAAATTAAATTAAATTTTGAAAAAAATAAATATATTTTTGTAATCGAACCTTTTGGCCAGTTAAATGTTGAGGATATTTTAGATGAAGCAATAGGAGAATTAATTTCAAAATTCGAAGAATTTAAAGAAAAATTTGAAAAAGCAATTAGTGGAAAAGAATAAATTTTTATTTTTAATTTTAGAATGTTATTCAAAAAAACTATTGCTCTTAAAAAATCTAACTTATTCATTTTAACTCTTTTTTTAGTAATTATTTTGGTAACTTTAAGTTTGTTTTTTTATTTAATCCATTTTTTAGCGAAGAAGTACAATATTAACAATTATTCCTTTTTTTATTGGATGTTCTTACCATCAATTATTATGTTCTATTTTATTATTTTTTACTTTTACTTTGGTTTGGGAAACAAAGAATATTAGTTCTTGACTTCGATACAGTCTTTTTCTTTATTTAAATAAAGTTTTATTTTACCTTTTAAAATCTTATTTTCACAAAATTTTTTTGTTATTGCTTTTTCATAAAAACTTGAAAACTCTGTTGTATTTATAGGATAATCTAAGTAAAGTTCTACAGGTTCATAAAGACTTAATAATGCTATAGAATTTCTTAAAGTTTTGTAGGCAATTTCTTTTTTTTGGGTTTTTATTTCTTCCTTAAAAGAAAAAGGAAAATATGAAGGGATAAAAAAAATAAAAAAAGTTAGAATAATTAATATAACTAAAATAAAATGAATTAAGAAAGAAGATTTTTTTAAAAAATGTGTTTTTCTTTGTTCTTTGTAAATTTTAAAAAACTCTACAATTTTTTTCTTTTCATCTTCTTTAGGGGTCAAAATATTTTCAACTTCTTTTCTATTAGCAACAATTAACTTATTAAATTTCCAAAATTGTTTTAAATCTTTTTCTTTAACCAAGTATTTAAATTTTTTTAATTCCTCCTTATTAACTTTCTCCAAATCTTTATTTGAAATAAATGTTGGTTTATTGGCCTTACATAATGAAAAATCATAAAGAATAACTAATTCTTTGCTTTCTAAACCCTTTAAGATATTTTCAAACTCTTTAATTTTCTTTTCTTGACTTTCAATAACTTTATTTAAGACAAAAACTTCATTTTTAAATTTGTCTTTAATTTTTTGTTCTCTTTTTTTTAGTAGTTTGTTAAAATCATCATTTATTTTTTTAAGCTTTTCTTTTAATTTTAAGTTTTCAACCTTTAATTTTTTGATAAATCTTTCTTTGTTAAATAACTCCTTTTTTAATTTAAATATTATCTCACTTTTTTCTTTATTTTTATTTATCTCTTTAATTACATCTGACTCTTTAATTTCTCCTTTATCTTTTTCTTTAACTTCCTTAATAAAGCCATATTTTATTAAGTCAATAGCTTTTTCTTTATATTTTTCTTTTAGATACTTAATCTTTCTCCCATTCTTGCTTAAATAATTAATTACTGCTGCTAAAGCGTCTAATTCGTGCTGGTTTAAATTTACTTTCAAGTTTTCTTGGTTTAAGAATTCTGAAACAATCTTTCTTTTGTAGTCTAAGCTCAAATCTTTATTAGGCAACCAATAGTCTACTAAAAACTTATCCGACAACTTTAAAATTAATGAGGGAACTTTCTTTACATCAGAAATAAATAATAAAGGTTTTCCTTTTTTTATTATCTCATTAATTATTTCTTCTAAATTAGCATTTCTTTTACTCCAAATACCTAAGAACTTGAAATTTAAATCAAAGAACGCTAAAGCTACTGTATTTCCTGGATCAACACCAACGAAAATAAATTGTGAAAAAACTTCTTCTAATTTTTTTAATTCTTTTTCATTCAAACAAAAGAATTTCAAAAAAGGCTTTATAAAATTTATTGTTAAAATTTTTGTAAAGCCGGGGTCGCCTAGTGGCTATGGCGTCGGCCTGGAGAGCCGATTCCCTTTTGGGTGCGCGGGTTCGAATCCCGCCCCCGGCGCTCTTTGTTTTATAAATTTTTATTGCTAATATTCTTATGGAAATAAATTCTTATGGCTTTTTATTATACAAAAATGAAAAAGAAAAAAGATTAATAGTAAACTTTTTAAAGGAAAAAAGGATAGAATTTGTATCTAAAAATGTCTACTTTATTTTCCCTAAAAATAAGAACAGTTTAAAAGCAGTAATAGTTTATGGAAATTTTGATGACAGAATTTTCTCCAAATTATTGGCTAAAGGAATAAGAATGAGTGTTTCTTCCAAAAAAAATGACTATTTTGAAATAGTTAATTTTAGCGAAGGATTTATTAAAAATAACAACATTTATTCTTTAAACATTTTAGCTAGTGGAGAAGAAATTAGTGAGAAACTATACAAAATAAAGGAAAAACTAAAAAATAGTGAAAGAGAGTTGTTAATAGTAAGAGGTACTGGAATAATTAACGGAAAAGAAAGTTTTGCTATGGACTTTTCTGAGAAGTACAAGCCTTTAATAACTAATATTTTTAATAAAAATGAAATAAACTACTATTTGGTTTTAAAGTTAAGTTAAATGAGCATGCATCAAGGGACTAAGTGATGTCATTATGCTAAAAGAGAAATTAAAAGGAAGAAAAGCTGTTTTATTTGAAAAATTAGAAAACAGCAAAGTTAAATGTTTGGCTTGTAAGCATTATTGTATTATTCCTGAAGGAAAAACAGGAATTTGTAATGTTAGGGCTAATTATAATGGGGAATTATACCTGCTAGTTAAAAATAGACCTTATGCTTTAGCCATTGATCCTATAGAGAAAAAACCTTTTTATCATTTACTTCCTTCAACCTATTCTTTTTCTTTGGGCACTGTTGGCTGTAATTTTCATTGCTTATGGTGTCAAAATTGGGAAATGAGTCAGATAATTAAAGAGTATGCTAACTTTGATTTAAAAAAAGCACTTGAATTTATTGATAAAAATAGTGTTTATCTAGAACCTGAAAAAATTGTTGATTTAGTTAAAGAAAAAAGCAAAGATTTAAATATAAAAAGTGTTTCTTATACCTATAACGAACCAACTATTTTTACTGAATATGCTAAAGAAATTGCTAACTTAGCTAAAAAAGAGGGTTTTTTAAATCTATTTGTCTCTTCTGCTTATGAAAGTAATGAGGCTTTAAATTATTTAAAAGAAATTGACGCCTTTAACTTTGATTTAAAATTAGTTGGTAAAGATTATGTTAAATACACTGGAGCAATATATGAAAGAGTTCTAGAAACTATAGAAAAAGCTTGGAAAAAAGGAAAATGGATAGAAATAACAACTTTAATAATTCCAGGGATTAATGATAATGAAAAGGTGATTAAAGAGATAGTTGAATTTATTTCTTCCTTAAGTGAAAATATTCCTTATCATCTAACTAGATTTTATCCACATTATAAAATGTTGAACAAGCCAATAACACCAATAGAAACTTTAAAAAAAGCTTATGAAATTGCTAAAAAAGAGTTAAATTATGCTTATTTAGGAAATATTCCTTATAAAGGGTTTGAAAAGTACTATAACACTTATTGTCCAAATTGTAATACTCTTTTAATTGAAAGGAATTATTATGAAGGGAAAATTAAAGTTTATTTAGAAAAAGGAAGATGTCCGAGTTGTGGTAGAAAAATTAAGGGTATTTGGGATTAAAGTAAAATGGAAAAAGGAAATGATAAAAAAGATGGAAAAGAGCAACTTATTTCATTACTTAAGGAAGAATTAATAAACGTTGTTTCAAAGAAATTTAGTGATTTAAAGAAAGAGAAAGTCTTTGATTTTATTTCTCTTGATTTAAAAGATAAAGATTTATATTTTTCTGATTTAGAATTTAAAGATCTTAAAATTTTAAATCTTTTTCCAAAATCCTGTGTTTTTGATGGCTGTTATTTTAATAGCTTTCATTTAGAAGTCTTGAAAGAAAAGAATTGGTTTTTTATAGATTGTTTTTTTGAAAATAGTAATGTAAATGTTATTATTAAAGAAGGAAGTTTAAAAAATACTATTTTTGAAAATTCTTTTTTAAACACATCTTTGGAAAATTTTTTAATTGATAACTGTCAATTTAAGACTTTGAAATCACTTGCATTTAAAACTGAAAATTGTTTGGTTAAAAGTAGCTCTATTATTAACAGCAGCTTTTGTTGGGAGGATATCAATTCAAAAATAAGCGACTTTTTGCTTTTAAAAAATAAAACAAAGGTTGGTTCCTTTAAGAACACTTACTTTTTAAGAAGTAAGTTTGAGAAAAATAAATTCGTCAATTGTGTTTTTATTAATTGTTGTTTTGAAAGTTGTTTTATTTATGGTAATTATTTTAGGAATTGTAGATTTATTAACACTAATCTAACTGAAGAAGATTTAAAACAAAAAAATATGCTAGAAGATTGCATTTTTGAATAAATTTGATAAATTTTACTTTTATGTTATTTTAAGTGTTTTGTTGTTTGTATAAAATTGAAAGAGGTTTTAAAAAATCTTTAGAACAAATTCTATTAGAAACAAAATATTATGAAAAGAAAGGCACTCCTTTACCTTATCCTTCCGAAGTATTAGAAAAGGCTATAGGATGGTTTGAAGGAAAATCTTACGGCTATAACTTTAAAGAACCTCCTTATAGAATATTTAAAGCTAATTCTTTTTATTTAGAAGATCTAAAAAGAAAGGAAAACTTAATAGAAAAAACAAAAAGAGTTTTGGTTGTTGAATTGATGAAGTTAAAAAGTCTTAATTTTTTGGAGTTTTATAAATAATTTATGGTGTTTTTTAAACTAAATTTATAAATTTTCTTTTAATCTTTGCAAATGGCAAGCATGATTGAAAGAGTAAAAAAGTTAATGTATAAACCAGAAAATATTAGAAATATTGGTATTGCTGCTCACGTAGACCATGGAAAGACAACTTTATCTGATAATTTAATTGCAGGAGCAGGAATGATGAGTGAAGAGTTAGCTGGTAAGCAATTAGTTCTTGATTTCTTAGAAGAAGAAAAACAAAGAGGTATTACAATTCAATCAGCTAACGTTTCTATGGTTCATGAGTATGAAGGTCAAGATTATTTAATTAACCTAATTGATACTCCTGGTCACGTTGATTTTGGTGGGGAGGTTACAAGAGCAATGAGAGCAGTAGATGGAGCAGTAGTTGTTGTCTGTGCAGTAGAAGGAGCAATGCCTCAAACAGAAACAGTTTTAAGACAAGCTTTAAGAGAAAAAGTTAAGCCAATATTGTTTATCAATAAAGTAGATAGACTAATTAAAGAATTAAGACTAACTCCTGAACAAATGATGGAAAGATTTACGCAACATATTAATAAGGTTAATGAATTAATTGAAAAGTTCGCTCCTGAGGAGTATAAAGAAAAGTGGAAAGTTACTGTTCAAGATGGAAGAGTAATCTTTGGTTCTGCTTATTATAACTGGGCTTTAAGCGTTCCTTTTATGCAAAAAACAGGAGTTACATTTAAAGAGATTATTGACTTGACTTTAGCTGATGATAATAAAACATTAAGACAAAAAGCTCCATTACATAGGGTTTTGTTAGATGCTGTAATTAGACATCTTCCTTCTCCAGTTGAAGCTCAAAAGTACAGAATCCCAAGAATTTGGCCTGGAGATATTAATTCAGAAGACGGAAAGGTTTTATTAAACTGTGATCCAAAAGGTCCTTTAGCAGTTGTTATCACAAAAATTATGATTGATAAGCACGCAGGAGAAGTTGCTTATGGAAGGGTTTATTCTGGAACTATAAAACAAGGCCAAGAAGTGTTTATTCTTCCAGAAGGAATTAAAGCTAAAGTGCAACAAGTTGGAGTAGCAAAAGGACCTCAAAGAATTCAGGTAGATGAAGTTCCAGCAGGTAATATTGTTTCTTTAGTTGGCTTAAAAGGGGTTAAAGTTGGAGATACAATTAGTGATAAAAAAGAATTCACACCTTTTGAACAAATTAGCCATATTTTTGATCCAGTAGTTACAAAAGCAGTAGAAGCTAAAAATCCTGCTGACTTAAGTAAGCTAGTAGAAGTGTTGAAAAAAATTGCTAAGGAAGACCCTTCATTAAAAGTTGAGATTAATGAAGAAACAGGACAACACTTAATTAGTGGAATGGGTGAATTACATTTGGAAATCATTGAAAACAGAATTAGAAGAGATTTTGGTTTGGATATTATAACTTCACCACCAATTGTAGTTTATAGAGAAACTATTGAAAGTCCAAGTGAAATTGCTGTTGGAAGATCTCCAAACAAACATAATGACTTCTTTATTAAAGTAGAACCTATTGAAGATAATGTTTATGAATTAATTAGAAAGGGCGAATTGAAAGAAGGAAGAATTAAACAAAAAGAAATTGACAACGTTGCTAAATTACTAACAAATGTAGGAATGGATTATGATGAGGCTAAGAGATTAAAAGAAGTTTATAAGGACAATATGTTCTTTGACATGACTAGAGGTATTGTTCAAATCAATGAAGTAATTGAATTAGTAATGGACGGGTTTGAACAAGTAATGGATAAAGGTCCTTTAGCTGGGGAGCCTGTATTTAAGGTTAAGGTTAAATTAGTAGATGCTAGATTACACGAAGATGCAATTCACAGAGGACCGGGACAAGTTTATCCAGCAGTAAGAGATGCTATTAGAGAGGCAATGAACCAAGTAGGTGTTGTTTTATATGAACCTGTTATGATTATTCAAATTGATGCTCCTCAAGATTATATGGGTCCTATAATGACCTTACTACAAAACAGAAGAGGTCAAGTATTAGATATGCAACAAGAAGAAGAGACTATGATCATTATCGCAAAATTACCTGTAGCAGAGTCTTTTGGTTTCACAGCTGAATTAAGGTCTGCTACAGGAGGTAGAGGAGTATGGTTCGTAAAAGAGCAGATCTATGAAAAAGTTCCAAGGGAATTATTAGATAAGGTTGTTAAAGAAATTAGACAAAGAAAAGGTTTAGAATAAAAGTTTAATGTTTTATTATTTTTTCTTTTTATGACGTTTAGAATTTTTCTGTCACTACTTCTTATAAAGTAAGAACTATTATAAATTAAAATCTTTTTCTTAAATATGCGATTAAGCTTTGTAAAAGCTTGTAAAAAATCTTCAGTGCCTGAATACATTTGGGCAATTTCTTTAATAGTAATTGCAATAACTTTAATTATTTCTATTAGGACTATGCTAAGCAATACAAGCGAAATGATGAAGAAGATTGAAATAACTGATGTTCAAGCAGAGATGAAGTTTAAACTAGATGATTTGGGTGGTTTTTGGTTAGAAGAATTAAAGTTTAAAATTCCAAAAGATGTTGATGAACAAATGTTTTTGAATAACTTAAATTTAGTTTGTTATGATGATCAATTTGGAGAATTAGTACTTCCTGTTAAAGAACTGGCTGGAAATTTTTTAGCAAAAGATAAACTAAATTTTTATACTTTGACAAGGAAAATTCATTTAGCTGGTCCTGATGAAACCACAGTGCTTTATTATTCTTTTGATGATTGTGAA
>CAZGMV010000025.1:0-2084 GCA_964526875.1 Candidatus Woesearchaeota archaeon
TAAACCACCAAATAAATTAGTTATTGCAGCTAAAACTGCTACTCCTAAAGCACCCATAATTGTTATTGGTGTTATATACCTACTTAAAATCCTTTCAAGCATTCTTGGATTTGCCCTATAACCTGGAAGTGAAAAACCAGAATTAATTATTTGTCTAGCAACTCCTGCAGCATCCATTCCTGCACTTTTGATCCAGAAAATTGAGAAGAATATTGAACCTAGTGCTAAATAAATCACATAAATAAATGCTCTTATTAATGTTTCAAAACTTAAACCTTGTGTAAGTAGGTTAGGAGGGGTTATGTAATAAGCTAAACCACTTACAGGAGTATGTCCTTCATAAACTCCTAAAGCACTTATTATTTTTTGCCCAAAGGTTAAATTTCCTGTTTGAACTAATTTTAAGTAGTTGTCATAAGTTCCAAATGTGTGTGAAAAAAGTAATGAAGTCCATAAAATAATATTTGCTGTTAAAACAAAGATGAAAATAATTGGTATTGTTGAAGTGTAGAAGAAGGAAATAGGCCATTTAATTAATCTAGTTCTAAATTGGCCGATTGATAAAGGAATTTCTATTTTTATTGAGGATAAATAAGTAGCTAAAAAGAAGACAAATAGTGTTATTAAAATAGAAATGAAAACAAATTTTGCATTAGCTAAGTTACCTGAAATAATATAATGTATTAAATTCCATAATGCTCCAACATATTCTTCGGAAGCTTCTGTTAATTTGAAAGGAGATAGTAATTTAACTATCAAATTTTTACTAACTCCTGCTAAGATAAACAATGAAATACCAGAACCTATACCATATTTTGATAAGAAATCATCTAAATAATAGATTAATAAACCACCTATAATTAATTGGATAATAATAATTAAGTATCCTAAAAGACCATTAAAATAAGGTGTTAAACCACCTAATAAAGTAAAGGAAATAGATTCTAAAACAACAAAAATTAAAACAAAAATTCTTTGTAAAGCCTGAAATTTAGCCCTTCCTTCCTGAGTTGAAAAATCTACATTTATTAAACCTCCTCCTACAAGTAGTTGTAAAATAATACTAGCAGAAACAATTGGACCAATACCTAAAGTTATTATAGAACCGATTGAAGCTCCTAATATGAGAGCTAACTGACTGAATCTTTCTGCACTTGTTCCTGTTAAACCCCATATTGGAATATAACCTAGTATAAAGAAAATTAATAAACCAAATAGTGTCCACCTTATTTTTGCAAAAATATCTAATTTTTTTGCTGGTGGAAGAATTTCAGGTAAGTATTGTTGTAGTTTAAGCAAAGTTTCCATTTTGAGAAGATTTTAAAAAACATTTATAAATGTATGTGATTGTAATTATTTTAATTTTTAATATTGCTTACATAATTTACTATTAAAGCTAATTAAAACTATATGAAAAAACAGAAAAATAATAAAAATAATATAAAAAATTTATTCATCCAAAGTATGCCTTCTCCAGAATCTTCTTTTTCTTGTGATCCTTGAAGGGTGTGCTGGTCTTCCAAACTTCTTTAAAACTGCCCAAGCAGGAGCCCATTTTGTTTGTTTATTGTATTTAGCAAATCTTTTTTTCTTAGCTTTATCTCTGAATACCATAAAAATAAAAAAACAAAAACTTTATAAATAAAATGTTATAATTGATTTAAGTAAAAATGGGAAACCTAAAATTAAGCAACAAGCTAGAAAAAAGTTATGAAAAGTTAATTCCAGATACAAGTGCTTTAATAGAGGAAGTTGTTTCAAATTTGTTAATTAATTATGGTGTTGAAATTGATCAACTGATTATTCATGAGGCGGTGATAGCTGAGTTAAGACACCAGGCAAGTATTGGTAAAATTACTGGTTTAATTGGTCTGTCTGAAATTGAAAAACTAAGTAAATTGAGTAAAGAAATGAATTTTGAACTGTTATTTATGGGGAAAAGACCAACAAGTGCTGAGATACAATTTGCTCCTTATGGGGAAATTGATAATAAAATCATTGACTTAGCTTATGATTTAGGAGCTACTTTGGTTACTTTAGACAAAGTTCAGGCACAAGTTGCTAAAGCAAAAGGAATTAAGGTT
>CAZGMV010000025.1:2184-7913 GCA_964526875.1 Candidatus Woesearchaeota archaeon
ACTGAAGGAACTGTGGTTTTACAAATAAATAACTACAGAATTGTAATAACAAAACCTCCTTTAAGTGAAGATTATGAAATAACAATTGTTAAACCTGTAAGAAAATTAAGTTTAGAAGATTATAATTTGGATGAAAGAGTTATTAAAAGATTAAAAGAAAGGGCAGAAGGTATTTTAGTTGCTGGTGCTCCTGGAAGCGGTAAATCAACTTTTATTCAAGCGTTAATTGATTTTTATTACAAAGAAGGAAAAATAATTAAAACTTTAGAAAGCCCAAGAGATTTAGTTGTTCCAGAAGGAGTTACTCAATATTCTTTAAAACATGCTAGTTTTGATGAATTAAGAGATATTTTATTGCTTTCAAGACCTGATTATGTTTTTTTTGATGAAGTTAGGAATTATATTGATTTTAATTTTTATAGCGACCTAAGACTAGCAGGAGTTGGAATGGTAGGAGTTATTCACGCAACAAAACCAATAGATGCTATTCAAAGATTTATTGGGAAATTAGAATTAGGAATGATTCCTTCAGTTTTGGATACTGTAATCTTTATTGATAAGGGAAATGTAGAAAAAGTTTATTCTTTGGAATATAAAGTTAAAGTTCCTTCAGGAATGGAAGATGAGGATTTAGCAAGACCTGTAATAGAAGTAAGGAATTTTTTGACTAATGAATTAGAATATGAAATATATACTTTTGGAGAAGAAACAGTAGTAATGCCTGTAAAAGAAGAAGAGAAAAGACCTAAAAGCTTTGAATTTGCTGAAAGAGAAATTGAAAAGGAAATAAAAGCAGAATTAGGAATAAAAACAAAAGCTTACTTAAAAAACCCTAATTATTTAGTTTTGTATGTAAGAAAGAAAGATATTCCCCATATAATAGGAAAAGAAGGAAAAACAATTAAGAAATTAGAAGAACAATTAGGTTTAAAAATTGATGTTGAAGAAAGTTCAAAAGTTAATGAGATTGAAGGCGTTCCATTTGATGTTTTTGAGGATAAGACCAATTACTTTTTTGAATTTTTTGAACCTGCTCAGGAAGTTGAATTGATCATAGAAGATGAACCAATAACTAAGTTAACTGTTGGAAAGGATAATGTTTTAAGCATTAGCAAGAAAAATAAAATCGGTAAAATGGTTAAAAAAGCCTTGAAAAAGGGAAGAACAATTATTTTTAAAAGGTTAAAATAACTTCTTTAAAGCAGTTTTGCCTTTAAGTTAGTAAAATAAATTTTTAAAATATGAAGTAAAAGGAAGACATGAGTGACTTTACTAAGAAGTTAAGCAATTACTTTGAAAAAAAAGAGCTACTAACTGATAGTAATTTAAAGAAAGGGTTAAGTGAAAAAGAAGCTCAACAATTATTAAAGAAATATGGATTAAATGAAATTCCGGAAAAGGAAGAATCTTTATTTCATCGAATACTGAAAAGATTTTGGGGTCCAATTCCTTGGATGATTGAATTTGCCGCATTTCTTTCCATTTTAGTAAAAAGATGGGAAGATTTTTTTGTTATATTGTCCCTTCTTCTTATTAACGTTGTGGTTGATTTTTGGCAAGAACATAAAGCCCTAAGTGCCTTAAAAGTTTTAAAAGAAAAATTAGCAAAAAAAGCTTTAGTTTTAAGAGATGGGGAATGGAAAGAGGTTGATACAAAATATATTGTTCCAAAAGACATTGTAAAATTGAAAATTGGAGATATTGTTCCTGCGGATGTTAAAATCATAGAAGGTTTTATTTTAGTTGATCAATCATCTTTAACTGGCGAATCTTTGCTAATTCCCAAAAAAAAGGGTGATTTGGTTTATGCTAACTCAATAATAAAAGAAGGGGAAGCAATAGCAGTTGTTGTTAACACGGGTTTAGATACTTATTTTGGAAAAACAGTAAAATTGGTTTCTAAAGCTGAAAGAGAGAAGCAAAGCCATTTTCAGAAAATGGTTGTCAAAATTGGAAACTATTTAATTCTTATCACAATTTTTCTAGTTACTCTTGTTATTTTAGTTGGCTTACATAGGCACGAAAACTTTTTAGAACTCTTGAGGTTTGGTTTAGTTTTAACTATTGCAGCAATTCCAGTCGCTTTGCCTGTTGTCTTAACTGTAACAATGGCTATTGGGGCTTTGAAGTTAGTAAAGAAGAACGTTGTAGTTAGTAGATTGTCAGCAATTGAAGAATTAGCAGGAATTGATGTGTTATGTTCCGATAAAACAGGAACTTTAACTTTGAATAAAATGACAATTACTAGTCCTTACACTTTTGGAATTAAAGAAGAAGATTTAATATTTTTTGCTGCTTTATCATCAAGAGAAGAAGATAAAGATCCTCTAGAAACTCCTTTATTTGAATATTTGAAAAATAAGGGTTTATATGAGAAATTAAACGACTGGAAAATTTTAAAATTTACACCATTTAACCCTAATATCAAAAGAACTGAAGCTTTAGTTGAAAATAAGAAGACAGGGGAAAGATTAATTGTAGCAAAGGGAGCTCCTCAGATTATTTATCAATTATCTAAGGATATAAATGAAAAGGAGTTTTTTAAAATTGTAAATGATTTTGCAGAAAAAAAATTTAGAACAATCGCTGTTGCAGTAAAAAAAGAAAATGAAAAGAAGTTTCATATCTTAGGTTTAATTCCTCTTTATGATCCTCCAAGACCTGATTCCAAAATCGCTATTAGAGAGGCAAAAGATTTTGGAGTAGAAGTTAAAATGGTAACAGGGGATAATTTAGCAATAGCAAAAAACATTGCAAAGATTTTAGACATTGGAGATAACATTCTAAGTATGAAAGAGCTGAAAGAGAGAGATGTAACTAAAGAATATGAGTTACTTGCTGAAATAATTGCTAAAGCTCTATATAACAAAATAAAAGGAAATGAAAAAGAAGCTGAGAAGGTTGGTAAAGAAATAGCGGAATTAGTTAAAAAGGAAATAGGTGGAAAAATAACCAAAGCAAATATAAAAAGACATGAAAGTGAAATTATAAAGATTATTGAAGAAGCAAATGGTTTTGCTGAGGTTTTACCAGAAGACAAGTACTTTATCGTTGACAAATTGCAAAAAGCAGACCATATTGTTGGAATGACTGGAGATGGAGTAAATGATGCTCCTGCATTAAAAAAAGCAGATTGTGGTATTGCTGTGGTCAATGCTACTGATGCTGCTAAAGCTGCTGCGGATATTGTTTTATTAACACCTGGTTTAAAGGTAATAATTGATGGGTTAAAGATCTCAAGACAAATCTTTGCAAGAATGGAATCTTATGTGTTATACAGAATCACTGAAACTATAAGAGTTTTAATTTTTTTAACATTGTCAATTATCTTTTTCAATTTTTATCCTTTGACTCCAATTATGGTTATTTTATTAGCATTATTGAATGACATTCCTATTTTAGCTATAGCTTACGATAATGTAAAGATTTCCAAAAAACCAGTTAGATGGAAACTTAATGAAACTTTAATACTAGCGACTGTTTTAGGAATTACAGGAGTCATTACTTCTTTTGGAATCTTGTTTTTACTTGTAGATTACTTTAAGCTTCCAGAAAGTGTAATAAGAACGATTATCTTCTTAAAATTGCTAATTGCAGGACATTTAACTATTTTTGTTGCTAGAAATAAAGATTGGTTATGGAAAAGACCATTTCCTTCAAAATTACTATTTACGGCAACCATATCTACAGTTACAATTGGAAGTTTTATTTCTTTATGTGGATTAAAATTAATAAAGCCAATTAGTGTTTGGTGGGTAATATTTGTGCTAGGATATGCAATAACATCAATGATTATAAATGACTTCATCAAAAAAATAACATTGAAAATAATTAAAGAGAATAAACACTTTATCCACAATATCCACAAACCTTTATAAAAATTTAAAAAAGGGTTGAAGAATGATGAGAAAAAAGAAATTAAGTTCAATTTTAAGCATACTCTTTATTTACATCTTAACACTTCAGCTTTTGCACTCTTTTTATTTGGTTGCAGTAGGGAATAATACTGGTGAATTAATTCAATTTGAAGTTAAAAAAATTAAAAGTTTTGATGATGAAACAAATGTTTTTATCTCTAGTCCTTCTTATATTGGAAAAGATACACAATTATCCATTAAAATTGCTAAAGATACTGTTTGTTCTTTGTTTCCAAAAAAATGTAAGGGTTATGATTTTTTGGTTAAAATTGAAAGCAATCAGCCAGAATTAATAGGACCAAGTGGTGGAGCCGCTTTTGCAACAGCATTTTTTAGAGAATTATTTAACTTAAGTGATAAAAATGTTGCCATTACTGGAACTATAAACCCTGGAGGAGTTATTGGACCAGTAGGTGGTTTAAACTATAAAGTAAAAGCTGCTGAACAAGCAGATTATATAATAATTCCTTTAGGCCAAAAAATTTACAAAGACCCATTAACAAATACTACTTACAATCTAACACAAATAAATCCAAACATTAAGGAAGCAGGAACTATTTTTGATATTGCTTCTATTGTATGGGGATTAAAATTTAATTTTAGCAATAATGAAATAAATGTTCCTGGTTGGTATACAAAAATAATGAAGGAAATTGCCCAAGATTTGTGTAACAAAGTCAATGAAAAAGTTAGTGGTAATTTAGATTATTACGCACAAGCAAGTAAGTGTTTTACTGATTTAATTAAGCTTAATGAAGAAAAGTATTCTAAAATGGGTTCTGAGGAATTAATAACTAAAAAGAAGGAATTAAATGAGACAATTGCTTATTATGAGAAATTGTTTGAAAATTTGTTTGACAATATTGACGGATTAAATAAATTACAACTTTACATGATTTTATATGAGAGATTAAATGATGCTAAAGATGTTTTAAATGAGAGAGTTGAAAGTAAAGAGGAATTAGTAAAGAATATTGCCTACGTTGATGGAAGAGTAAAGACAATAAAAGAGTGGTTAAGATTCCTTGAAGTAATGCCTAAAGGAGTTAGTATTGATAAATTAGCTTTAGCAAAATTATGTGAAAAAGATTATCAACAAGCTTTGTTATCTTATAATTACTTGATTGGCTTAAACCCTTTATTTGCTAGTTATTTAGAAAAAGATTGGAAAAATTTGGAAAAGAGTTATGGTAAAAATAGTATTTTATGTATCATGTATTCAAAAGCAATAAAATACAAAGTTGATAGTTTTTTAGCATTGCTTTATTTGGATAACGATATGAAACCTTATTTTTATAATTCAACTAAAGAAATTGCAAAGTTTTATTTGTTGAGAAACAAAGAATTTCCAATTATGGCTTATTCCTATTACAAATACAGCGATTATCTAGCAAATAATGAAAAAGATTACAATTCTGCAATTATTTACTTAGAAGAGAGTATTAATTTGGCAACTATGATTTATGAGATTAACGGAATAGAAAACTTAAAAGAGATTAATGTCTTAAAAATTTTTGAAAAGCAAGATTTATTAGGTAATAAAACTTTAATTGTTTTGTTATTGTTAACTTCAACATTTCTATTTTATTTTGTAATTTCAAAGGAGAATAAATTAATTTGAGTTACCACTCTTTGGTAGTTAATAATCTTTTTTAATTTTTTTATTTTTATTTCCTATGCCGACTAAAAAATTAAATATTTATTTACTTCTAATTGTTAATTTTATCTTATTAGGAGGAATTAACGCTGTAGGTTATTTTATTAACATTTACAATCCAAATAACTACAACTTAACAGACTACCAACTGAAAA
>CAZGMV010000026.1:0-7802 GCA_964526875.1 Candidatus Woesearchaeota archaeon
TTGTTATTGGACACGTAGACCACGGAAAAAGTACTACAATTGGAAGGTTAATGTATGATACAGGAGCAATCCCTGAAAAAGTTATGGAAGAATTGAGAAAAATTGCTGCAGAATATGGAAAGCAAGGTTTTGAATTTGCTTATTACACAGACGTACACAAAGAAGAAAGGGAAAGAGGAGTTACAATTGATATTAACTTCAAAAAATTTGAAACACCAAAATACGAAATCACAATCATTGACGCTCCAGGACACGCAGACTATGTAAAAAACATGATCAAAGGTACAGCACAAGCTGACGGGGCTGTTTTAGTAGTAGCTGCAGATGACGGGGTAAATGCACAAACAATAGAACATACATTTTTATCAAAAGTATTTGGAATTAAACAAATGATTGTAGCAATTAACAAAATGGATAAGGTAGGTTATGATCAAAAAAGATTTGAAGAAGTTAAAGCAGAAGTTGAAAAATTATTAAAACAAGCTGGTTATGATATGAGCAAAGTTCAAATCATCCCTATTTCAGCTTGGGAAGGAGAAAACATTGTTAAAAAACCTGAAAAAATGAGCTGGTGGAATGGACCTACATTAGTAGAAGCTTTAGATAACTTTGAATTACCTCCACAACCAATTGACAAACCATTAAGATTACCAATTAACGATGTTTACTCAATTAAAGGAGTAGGTACAGTACCTACAGGAAGAGTAATTACTGGAAGATTGAAAGTTAACGATAAAGTTATCTTCGTTCCAGGAAGAACAGGAAAAGGAGTAGAAGGAGAAGTTAAATCAATTGAAATGCACCATGAAGCAGTTCCAGAAGCAGTTCCAGGAGATAACATTGGTTTTAATGTAAGAGGTATTTCAAGAGATGATGTTGAAAGAGGAGATATGTGTGGACATCCAAACGACAACCCACCAAAAGTAGCTGAAGAATTCAAAGCAAACATTTTTGTACTAAACCACCCAAGTGTTATTGCTCAAGGATATACTCCTGTAGTACACATCCACACAGCAAGTGTTGCTTGTGAGTTTGTAAGCTTAGAAGCTAAATTAGATCCAGCTACAGGTTCAGTTAAAGAACAAAAACCTGATTATTTACAAAATGGAGATGTAGGAATTGTGGTATTAAAACCAACAAAGCCTTTAGTAGTTGAATCAGCTCAAGAGTTCCCAGAAGCTCAATTATCATCATTTGCAGTAAGAGATATGGGTAAAACAGTTGCTGTAGGTAAAGTTATTAGCGTTAAGAAAAAAGAATAAAAGTTTTGATTTTTTCTTTGTTTTTTATTTTTGTTGTGTTTCTTCCAAGAATCTATAAAAGATAATAAAAACATCTAATAGTTTACATTTATAAAAACTTCTTTAACTTAAATTCATGGATTTAAATGAGTTAAGTGGTATAAAGGCAAGAGTTTATTTGAAAAATGGAAAAGTTTGGGAAGGGGTAATTTTAAAAAGATACGATTTTGCTAATCAAGATTATTTAACCTTAAAATTGGATAGTGGTTATAATATTTCAATAAAAAAAGAAGAAATTGAAAAAATTGAAAAAGAGTCAGTTATTTCCTTTAACTTACCTAGGATTGAAGTTGAGGAAAATCCAAATCTAAAAAACGTTTTAGTTGTTTCTACTGGAGGAACAATCGCTAGTAGAGTAGATTACACTACAGGAGCAGTAAAACCAATTCTAACTCCAGAGAATTTCTTAGTTTATTTCCCACAATTGCTTGGAAAAGCTAACTTTTACTTTGATAACCCTTTCTCAAAATTTAGTGAAGAAATGACTCCAAAAGATTGGGTTAAAATTGCTGAAAGAATCTTTAATAAATTGCAAGAAAAAGAATTTGAAGGAGTGATTTTAACTCATGGGACAGACACTTTACATTACACAGCAAGTGCTTTGTCCTTTATGATTGAAGGTAATAAGCCAATTGCTTTAACAGCAGCTCAAAGAAGTTCAGACAGAGCCTCTACAGATGCTATAATTAATGTTTTATCCTCTGTTGAGTATGTATTAAATAACTTTGGAGAAGTGGCAATAGTAATGCATAAGAACTTGAATGATGATGAAACCTTTGCTATTAGAGGTGTTAAAGCTAGAAAAATGCATTCTTCTAGAAGAGACACTTTCAGACCAATAAATGATTTGCCTATTGCTGAATTTAAAATTGATTTAGTAAGTAAAAAAATTGAAAAAATCAAGAAAATTAAGGTTTTAAAGGAAAAAGGCGAAGTAAAGGATTTAAAACCATTTATTGAAGAAAAAGTTGCTTTAATTAAGTATTATCCAGGTTTTCCTTCAGAGATAATTGATTTGTTGATTGATAAAAATTATAAAGGAATAATTATTGAAGGTACGGGCTTTGGCCATGTTAATGCTAATGATGAAAAATTAATTAATGCTTTAAAAAGAGCTAATGAAGAAGGAATATATCTTGGAATGACAACGCAAACAATTTATGGGGAAACAAACCCTTTTGTTTATTCAACTGCTAGAAAATTAGTTAAAATTGGTGTAAATTACTTATTTGACATGATTCCAGAAACAGCATTCATCAAATTAAGTTGGTTATTGGGGCAAGAAAAGGAAGGAGAAGAATTGAAAAAGTTAATGTTAAAAAACTTCGCTGGGGAAATAAACAAAGAAGTAAAAATAAAAGAATTTTTGAATTAAATTTTTAATTTTAAAAAATAATAAAAACGATGTTGCCTAACGCAGCAGTTGAAAACGCTACTCCATCGTAAGGCGGAAGTAGCATGCGGATCAAACGAGCCGTTTGTGATGATGAATCCATGGGGAACTGATTTAATGATGAACCCGAGACGAACTGATAATTGTTTTAAAATAATAAAAACTTAAAAATGTTTTTTTGTTTTTTGAAAATGACAAAAGGTGGTTTACCCTGTTAGTGGAATAATTACAATTTATAACACTTTAACAAGGAAGTTAGAAAGGTTTAAGCCATTAGAAGATAAAAAAGTTAAAATCTATGGATGTGGGCCGACAGTTTACAACTTTGTCCATATCGGAAATTTAAGATCTTTCACTTTCTATGACTTTATCAGAAGAGTTTTTGAGTTTAATGGTTTTGAAGTAGTTTTTATACAGAACATTACAGATGTAGATGACAAAACAATAAGAGATTCAAAAAAAACAAACACTCCTTTCACTGTATTTGTAAATAAATGGGAAAATGTGTTTTTCAAACATTTGGAAGAGTTAAATATTAAAAAAGCTACTTTTTATCCAAGAGCAACTGCACATATAGAGGAAATGAGGATAATAATTCAAAAATTAATTGATAAAAACATTGCTTATATAGCAGAAGATGGGATTTATTTTTCAATTTCAAAATTTGATGGTTATGGAAAATTGTCAAAAATAAAAATTGAAAATTTAGAAACTGGAAAAAGAGTTAGTGTTGATGAATATGACAAAGAAAACCCTCAAGATTTTGCTTTATGGAAGTTTTGGAATGAAAATGACGGAGATGTTTTTTGGTTAGTTGAATTTGAATTTGATAAAGAAGTAGTCAATAAAGAGTTGTTAGAAAAATTGGACAAAAAGGAAGTTCTATTTGAGGTTAATGAAAAGGACAACAAAATAAAAATGATTTTAAAAGGTAGGCCTGGTTGGCATATTGAATGTTCTGCGATGAGTGTTAAGTACTTAGGAATTCCTTTTGATATTCATTTAGGAGGTATAGATTTAATTTTCCCACATCATGAAAATGAAATAGCTCAGAGCGAAGGAGCTTTTGGAAAGAAATTCGTTAATTACTGGATTCACATCAATCACTTAATGGTGGAAGGGAAAAAAATGAGTAAAAGTTTAGGCAATTTTTACACCTTAGAAGACATAAAGGAAAAGGGTTTTAATCCTTTAGCTCTAAGATTGTTTTATTTAATGTCTAACTACGAAAAACAACAAAATTTTACTTTTGAAGCTTTGAAAAGTGCTGAAGAGAAGTTAAATTATATTAACGAAACTTATCAAAACTATTTGATTTTAAAAGAATATGAATTGTTTAAAGAAAAAGCAAATGAAAGTGAAAAGGAAGAATTAATGAAATATTACGAAAAAATTAAAGAGAAAATAAACAATAACTTCAATTCTGTAGAAGCTTTAGCAGTTTATTTTGAGTTGTTGGAAAGGATTAATAAATTGCTGAAGAAAAGAAAAGACCCCTCATTCTTTAACGAATACTTTAAATTAACGAATGATTTATTTGGTTTAATTGATAAGAAAATACATTTTGAATTTATTAAAAAAGAAGAAGAAAGCAAAAATGACGATTTGTTTAAATACTTTGTTTATGAAATTGAAAGGAAGTTTTTTGAGTTAGATGAAGAAAAAAGAATTGAGGTTGTCAGAGAATTAGTTAAATTAAGAAATTATTACAGAAAACAAAAAGAATTTATTAAAGCGGATTTGATAAGAGATGCGCTAAAGAAAATAAATATTAAATTGGATGATTGGCCAGAAGGGACAAAGATAATGATTACAAATCATTAATCATCTCTTCCAATTTTTCATCAATTTCTACTTTTAATTTTCTTAATTCTTCTTTAATTTTTTCAATTTTTTGTTTCTCTTTTTCAATATTTTCTAACATTTCCACAGTTTTTAGTATGTTATCTAACTTACCTTGCTTCAATAATTCAAAGGTTTCTTTAACTAGTTCTCCTGCCTTACTTTCTCCCTTTAGGTGCTTTCTAATTGTTTGTTCCGTCCTCCCTAATTCTTCAGCAATTTCTGATAAGGTCATTCCTGCTTTTTCCCTTGCTAAAGCAGCAGAAGCTACTGCTAAAGAATCAACCCATGTTAATCTTTCGTTAGGATCTCTAATTAAAGCAAGAACTTCTGGCCTAAATAGAGTAGCAAATAATAAAACGCTTTCTAACTTATGAATTTCTTCCCTACCAATAGGGTTTAACACAATATCCATTTATATCACCTCAAAACTCCTCTATTCTTTTTCTTTTAACAACTTTGTCTTTATAAACAACCACACCTTTATCATTAATTTCCATTAAATGTCTTTTCATTGAATGCTTTGTACCTCTCATTTTCCATATTAAAAAAGACCTAACTAACTCGCCATCAATTTCATCCAAATCTAACCTAATTATTCCATCAACTCCATGTTCCACCCCTGGCCCACCAAAACCTCTTTCACCTACACTAACTTGACTTACAAAAATAGAAGTTACTCCTAATCCAGCTAAAACTCTTTTTAGTTGCAAAACAATACTCCTAGCAACTGATGGTTTGTTAATGTACAAAGTCGTTACTGAATCAATAACTACTCTCTTTGCATTAGTGTCTTTAATTGCTTGCCTTAAAACATCAATAAATTCCCTAATATCTGTTAAATCATAAACTATGTACTTCTCAAACTCTTTTGCCTTTCCAATTCCAGCAGTAAAAGCGTCAACCATAACAAACCTTCCTTCTTCTTCAAATTCTCTTACATCCCATCCAAACTGCAACATATTTTGCTTTATTTGGTAAGGATGCTCTTCTAAAGCTACATAAACAGCACTTTCACCATTAATTAAACCATTCCATAAAAATTGCTGTGAAAAGATTGTTTTTCCAGTTCCTGGTCCACCGCTTAATAAAACAACATTCCTTTCTGGAATTCCTCCATAAAGAAGATCATCAACATAATCAACTCCTGTCTTAATTTTTTTCATTTTATATAATAACAGAAAAATATTTAAAAAACAAAAATAAAAACTTAATTTTTTAGATCAAAAACAGGGTAATTAACAAACCTATAGATAAAATACTTAGGACAATTTTATAGTCTATAAAAGTAGCTTCAACTTGTTTGTTTTCTGTTGGAGTAGCATAAAGAACAGTAAATACAGGATCATCTCCTTTGAAGTAAATAACTATTTCATTATTTTTAACCTCGTAGTAAGGTAAGGTTGTTGCTTCGCTTTTTGGAAGTAATTCAATATTGTTCTTCATTACTTTTTCGACTTTTCTGTTGAAATAGTTTGGAATTATCAAAGTCGCATTTTTGATGTTAGTAAGGTTACCTTCTAGGACAGAAGCATTAATACTTGTTTTTTCTACACTTTCTGAAAGTTTAAATAATGAAATTTTGTTAACAGCATTAGTGATATTATTTCCACAGACAATAAATTTTAGATTCTCATCTGTTTTTATGATATTCAAACAATTACTTTCCTCTTTACTTTCAATATATGGGGTTTGGGTACTCATTATCTCCCCCACACTTTCATTAATAACTATATAAATAGGTATTTTTTTACTTTCTTTTTCAATAGTAATTTTTCTTGTTAGATTGTCTGCTGATGAAAATGTAAATAGAGCATAAGTTTTGTTGTCTTGAGTTATGTATTTTGGTTTAAACGGATTTCCATCTAAATAAAAATTGTAATTATAACTTGTATTAATTAATTCTTTGTACTTTATATTAATGACTCCTAAGTCTGTTGTTTTAATGCTTATTTCGGTTATGTTGTTATTTAGACTTCTGTTTAAGTAAGTATTACTTGTGTTTTTTAGGTTTGATGGGTTGAATTCTATTGAAATTGAGTAGTTTTGTGAATAGTAATTAAGAACACCCTCTGTGTTGTTAAAGTAATAAGTTGAATTACTTCCTACTGTGTAATTTAAACAGTTGTTATCATAACAAAATTGAATAACATTTGGAATTGTATTATTAAGTGTTTGATTGTCGGTTGTGTTTGTAGTGGTTGTTGTATTTACATCACTGATAACAGTCTCAAACACAGGATCAGTTTCATTGAACTCATAAACTAAATAATACTTTGGAACTGTGTAAGGTAAACCATTTTTAGTTGTTTTTATTAATTGCTTATTCTCATCTAAGGTAATTGGAACATAAACTCTAGCCTTTTCAAAACTCAAGTTTTCAATTGCTGCAATTATTTTTACATAACCAACAGATTCATTTAATTTCCTTAATGTAATTTTTACAGTTGTTGGTAGATTTGGTTCTTTTGCATTAATAATTTCCATTTTTAAATCATTTGTTGGATCATAAATCGTCATATTTGGACTAATTATATTACAACTTAAAGCTTCTATGTTATTTTTGTTAATATTATAACAATAATAACCTAAAGGAACGTTATAAGATATTTTATAAGCCAATTTAAATGAGTAAGTTGGAGTTAAATTAGCATATTTTCTTACTCTGATCCAATCAGTTCTTATATTTGAAGTATCTACATCAAGACCAAATGGAAAACCGCTTGCAGACAAGTAAGGATAAACTATTAATTTATTATGAGCTGAATAATCATCTGCCCAATCTGTTAGTGGAACTCCATTACTAACAAATTTAACTTTACCATTATGGTAGATTATTTGATATAAACCACTTAGATGTTCTCCAGTATCAAAACCACTCCTATCTCCAGCTAAATTATATCTCATTTCAGTAAGTTGTGAATTACCTGTATATATTGTAGCGCTATACTTTACTTCTCCATATGCGTCAAAACCTCTACCAAAATAGCTCCAATCTTCAAGGTTCTTGTTTGATGTTGCACCAACTAATGCTCTATATCTGATTTTATATACACCTACCGTATATGTTTCAATTATGATGTCATCTGCAACAAATCCTTTTTTAGCACGAATACCTCCTTGATGAATTAGATAAAACTCCCCATAATTTATTTTTATACTGTTAATCCCGTATACTTCCCACTTACTAGTGTCCAAACTATTCCCATTAAAATCATCATAAAAATCAAAAACTTGATCTCCATCAACAGCTTTGTTAGTATTGG
>CAZGMV010000027.1:0-7720 GCA_964526875.1 Candidatus Woesearchaeota archaeon
GTAATGCTAGCTCAAGATGTTGTTGATAGGAAATGGTCTTTAAATTAAAAAAGTCAGACGCTGCTCTGCCGTAAGGCAGAATGCAGCGTACGGATCAAACGAGTCCGTTTGTGGTGGTAAGGAGTATATAGTCCCCACAGTGTTTAGCCCAGTTTTGAATAGTTTTTTTATGTTTAGAAGTTCTACCATAGGTTTTGGTAATAATAACAAGACCTTAAGTTTTTTTCTTTCACTATTTCTTAGTGATAGAAGGATTTGTAAAGTTAGTGCTATCATAAAAAAGGAAAAAATAGATTTATAAATTTTTTGTTTTTTATTGTGTGAAATAAATAAAAAGCCCCGATAGTGTAGCCCGGTCCATCATGCCGGCCTGTCGAGCCGGCGACCCGGGTTCAAATCCCGGTCGGGGCGCTTTTTCTTAAATAAAATAAAAATATTATAAAAAATTTTTTTCCATTAAATAAAAGAACAGTAAAATTGAAAACAGGCTAACTATGTCAAAAAAAAGGCTATGTAAATTAGAATTACTTCTGAATTTAGCTAATCTCAATCTAAAATTTAAAGGATATAAAAAATTTACTCCTGAAATTGTTAGACTATCTTCCAGTATGTGAAAAATTAGAGCAAAGTAGATTATTTTTAAAAAAATTGAAATCAAATATTCTTTTATTTTTAAATCTAAGAAGACTAGTACTAAAATAGGCCAAATTGAGTGTGTTAAACCTCTATGTCTTAGTAATTTTTTAAATAGAAAAATAAAAGGTTTTAATAAAAAAGCTAAAAATCTTCTTTTTTTTAATTTTTCAAGTTTTTTGACGACTTTTATGTCTATATCTGGTATCCATGATAGATAAGCAGTAAAAAAGGACAAAAAAACCGTTTGAATTAAATCAAACTTAAAAATAGAAAAATAAAGCCATAAAGATAACGAAAAAGTTAGAAAAAAATGATTTTTTCTTTTCATTTTTAGGTACCTAGAGGCCTTGCTGTTTTATTTATAAAAAATATAAGAAATGCTATTGCAGGAAATAAAAAAAATGCTTCAAATAAAAATATTTGTTTTACTGGTATTTTTGGAATTATTTCCTCTACATCAATACCTCCTACTCCTGTAGCTCCAGTAGCTACAGAACCATACATCTGAGAGAATTTTGCAATCTGTCCATAAGTATAAGAGGTAATAATCAATAGAACTACATTAAGCATTACTGTTAGAGCTATTACCATTGTTGTAATAGCCTTTAAAATAGAAGTATATCCTTTAACCTTTAATTCTGCTTGTTTTGATTCTTCATAAACTTCTTCTTTTAGATATTGATGCAAATTTCCTTCTTCAACAGATAAAATAAGATCACTTAAAAATTTCTCCATTTTTTTACCAGGAAAATAAGTTATTGCTTTATATAAAACTTCATTTTCAGGATATCCTTTTTCTAAATTAAATACTATAAACTTTAGAAAAACTTTTAATTCTTTATTTAATTCTGGTAATTTATAAGCTTGTTTAAATAGTTCAGCACTTGTTATGGTTGGAGAAGAAATTTGGTATAAAGTTAAAGCCACTCCATAGAAATCTCTATTTAATTTATCAACTAAACCTTTCCACTCGTTTTCAATAGTGAATTTAACAATTGTTGATTTATACCATGGTAAAAAGTAAGGTAAAAGAAAAAAGACTAGTAAATAGTAAGCATAACTTCCTACATAAGTAGCGTAACCTAAAATTCCACCTATAATAAAAAATAATAATCTATCAATGTTTTTAGATTGTCTATAAAAATAATCAATTATATCTTCGTCGTATAATAAAAAAGAATAAGTGTTATAACTATTTAACTCCTTTAAATTTATCTTAAATAACTTACTAAAAAAACTTTCTCTTTTTTTCTGTTTTTTAATCATTTTCACAAACTTTTAGTCTTTAACCAAACAGCACTTTTTTCTTTCCTTTTTCACTTTTTAAACTTTCAAATTCTTTTTTTAATTCTTCAATATTTTTTTCTATTTCTTCTATTTTTTTTGTTATACTCTCTAAAAACTTCCTATTTTCCAAAACTATTTCAATTATTTTATTTTGATTATTTAAAATAAAAGAATGTTCTTCTTTTAGATTAGAAGTTTGAGAAAACAAGGAAGTTAAAGTTTCCAAGACAAGATACAAGTCTCCTTTTCCTTCTTTTTCAAGAGCTTTTTTAAGTAGGTTATTAAGATTCTTAATTTCATTTAATTGTTTTTTTATAATTTCTAATTCGTAACCCATTAAAATAGAAGAAGTATTTTATTTATAAGGAAATGTTTAAATTATTAAGTTACGAAAATTTCTTCATTAATAGTTTGTTTGTTTGTTAAATAAATTAATTTATAATTGCTGCCTGGTTCTATATTATTACAGTTGTTAAGTTTTATTTCATTACTTCCTTTATTTAAACTAATTGTTTCTGTACAAACCAAATCTCCATTTTCACTAAGAATCTTTAACTTAACAGAACTGATTTTAACTTGGCTTTGAACATATAACACAGGAATGCCTGATTCAATAGTTAATAATTGAGTTGTAAAAGGTTTGTCCAATAGAGAATCTACTTTAACTTTTGTTTTTTCTATTAAAGTTCTACTCCATATTTGAAAAGCTATTAAAAGAGTTATTGAAACAATAATAATTAAAGAAGTTGTTATAATTAAATTTAAAGCTTTTTTCCTTTTTCTTTTATTTAAGTTTTGGAACATTAAATAAAATCAAAAAAGTTTTTATAAAACTTTTTTAGTTCTATTTAGTAAAATATGAAAGAAAAACATAAAGTAAAAAATGACGTTTTTGAAATAACTACTCTAAAAGCCTTGCAAAAACTAAAAAGCCAAGGTTTATTTGATAAATTGGTTAAAGAAATTTCTTTAGGTAAAGAAGCGAATGTTTTTTTAGTTGAGAAAGAGGATGAATTTAGAATAGCTAAAATTTATAGAATTGCTGTAATGGATTTTAAAAAATTAAAAGATTATTTTTTACTAGACCCTAGATTTAGGAAAGTAAAGAGTTCTAGGTATGATTTAATTTTTAATTGGTGTAAAAAAGAGTATAGGAATTTAATTAGGTGTTATGAAAATAATGTAAGTGTTCCAACACCCTTGGGTTATAATAAAAATGTTATTATTGAAGAATTGGTGGGGGATAAAAGAAAAGGGATTCCTGCTCCAAGATTGAAAGAAAAGATTCCGGAAAATATTGAAAGCTTTTTTATTGGATTAGTTGAAAATATAAAAAAAATGGTTTTTGATGCAGAAGTTATTCATGGTGATTTAAGCGAATATAATATTTTAAATCATAATGAAAAACCTATAATAATTGATTTATCTCAATCTGTTCCTTCTAACTCTTATTACGCCTATGAGTTATTAAAAAGGGATTTAGAAAAAATAAAAAGATTTTTTTCAAAGTATTTAGACAAAGAGTTTGTTCAGGAGAAATTAAATGAGATAATGGAAAAATATAGAGAAAAATATTCTTAAACGTTTAAGGAACTAGTCTTTCTGGATCTCTTGGGAATAATGAAGCTTCTCTGACATTTTCTAAATTGAATAATTGTTTAATAAGTCTTTCCATTCCTAATCCAAAACCTCCGTGTGGAGGCATACCATATTTAAAAGCTTCTAAATAAAATCCAAAACTTTCAGGATTCATTCCATCTTCTTCAATGTTTTGAACTAGTCTTTCATATTCATGCTCCCTTTGGCCTCCAGAAGTAATCTCTAAACCTTTGAACAACAAATCAAAACCTCTTGTTAATTCTGGATTGTTTCTTTCTCTATAAACATAAAAAGGTCTTGCAGAATAAGGCCAATTTTTAATGAAAACAAAGTTAATCCCTTCATTTAAGAAGTATTCTCCTATTTTTTTCTCAGCCTCAGTTCCTAAATCTTCCCCCCATTCTATGTGTATTCCTATATCCTTTAAGATTTCTAAGGCATTATCGTAAGTAATAACTTTAAACGTGGCTTGATCTTCCATACCTACTGCTTTTAAACCTCTAGTTAACATTTCTTTTTCCAAATTAATTAAATCATCTTGGTCAAAAAAAGCAGCTTCAATATCAAATGATGTAAATTCGCTTAAATGTCTTGTTGTATTACTTCTTTCAGCTCTAAACGCAGGCCCTAATTCAAAAACTCTTTCTAAAGAACTAACAAGCATTTGTTTATAAAGTTGAGGAGATTGGCCTAGATAAGCTTCTTTATCATAATAAACAATAGGGAACAACTCAGCTCCTCCTTCAGTAGCTGCTGCAATAATTTTAGGAGTGTTAATTTCAACAAACTTATTTTCAATTAGATAATCAAACATTGCTTTGATAATTAAAGATCTCTTCCTAAACATTTGAGAGATTGTTGGTTTTCTTAAATCTAAGAATCTGTAATCTAGTCTTGTATCTAAATTAGCTTGTGTTTTCTCATCTGTATCCAAAGGTAAAGGTTGTTGTGCTTTATTTATTATTTTAAACTCTAAAGGATTTATTTCAATCCCTCCAGGGGCTTTTTCATTTTTTACAATTTTTCCTTCAACAAAAACAACATCTTCTCTATTAACTGTTTTCAAATAAGTAAATAATTCCGGATTTTCATTTTTAACAAAAACTATTTGAATAACTCCAGTAGAATCTCTCAACAATAAAAACCCTACTTTACCCAAAACTCTTACTCTATGAACCCAGCCTGCTAATTTTACTATTTTTCCTTCCTCAACATTCTTTAAATCTTCAATAGACAATTCTTTAAGCATTTTTCTAAAATACAACAAAGTTTATAAAATTTGTAAAAAATAGGTTTAATGAGTATTCTTTTATGGTTTGCTGCTTTTTGTGTTTCTTTAGCAGTATTAATTAAGAGTTCTGATTATTTCACTAATTCGGCAGAAAAATTAGGTTTTTTCTTTAATTTACCTCCTTTTATTATTGGAGTAACTATTGTAGCTATTGGAACATCATTGCCAGAACTTGCTTCTTCTTTAGCAGCAGTATTTAGCAATAAAACAGAAATAGTAGTAGCTAATGTAGTTGGTTCTAATATAGCTAATATTTTTTTAGTTTTAGGAATTGCTGCCTTATTTGCTAAAAAAATTAAAATTAAATATGATATTATAAAAGTTGATTTGCCAATATTGGCAAGTTCTGCTTTTTTACTTTACTTCTTTGCTTTAGACTCAAGAATAACGATGGCTGAAAGCATTATTTTATTAACAGCTTTGATGATTTATATAACATATACTATTAAAGACCATTCATCTTTTAATGAATTAAATGAATTAGAAAAAGATAAAAATAAAATTAATGGTTTGTTTAATATTCTCAAAGAATTTTTTATTTTAATAATTAGTGGTCTTTTTATTTATTTGGGAGCAAAATATACTATAGATTCTGTGGTTGAATTATCTAAGTTGCTTAATGTAGGGGTTGATCTAATTAGTTTAAGTGCTATTGCTCTAGGAACTTCTTTACCAGAATTGATTGTGACAATTACCGCTGCCAAAAAAAGAAAAGCGGAGATTGCTGTTGGAAATGTTTTAGGTTCCAATATATTCAATACTTTTGCCGTTATCGGAATCCCTGGTTTATTTAAAAATTTGGAAATTACTAAAGAGATAAAAGAATTAGCAATTCCCTTTATGATAATTGCTACTTTACTTTATTTATTCATCACTCAGGACAAAGAAGTCTCAATTTGGGAAGGTTTATTTTTGATTTTGTTTTATTTAGTGTTTTTATTAATGTCTTTTGGTTTTTTATAATTTTTAAATTTAAAACTAAAAAATTTTACTCAAGAAGTAACTGGATTTACTTTACAATTATTTCTCTTCAAAGCTTTTTAAATTTCCTAATATTAATTAGACTTCTTTTTTCCCTTATGAAGAAAAAGCATATTAAAAAGAAATTACTTTCTTTAGGAATTAAACCAAGTGTTGTTATACTTTCATTGATTGTTGCTTTACTTTAGGAATTACTATGCATCAAATGAATAATTTTATAAATAAGAATTATTTACAATTTTCCATTTTTTGCTTATTTTCCCCTCTTTTGGAAGATTATTATCCAATTTAATATAAACAAATTTTTTATTTTTTAATAAATCATAAATTTTGTTTGAGATTAATTTAAATATTTTTTCTTTTTCATTTTCATATTTTTTCTCTAATAAAAACCCTAATCTCTGTATCATTGAGGTGTTATTAAATTTTTTTAGATATTCAACTAATTTTTTGTAATTTAGGCCATTATTTAAGCAATCATAAACTTCTTCAATGGATAAAATATTGAAATATAGAACATCTAATATTGTTTTTTCTGGGTCAGAGATGGTTACTTTAAATTCTTTATATTTATACTCTTTAAACCCAAAAAATAATTTTCTGTTTATTTTAAAAAAATTAATTCTAAACTGTTCAATCTCTTTTTTGTAGGGTTGAAAAGGAACAATAACATCTACATCATGGTAAAGTTGGGTTGTTAATTGATGAAAAGATATTACAGTCCTTAATCCAATATAAGAAGGTTTATAAATAAAAGAACCTATTAGTAAATTATCATTATAAACTGTGTAAAGTCCTCTTTTAATTTTCTTTAAATAACCTTTTTTTACCCATCTGTTTAAATAAACAGACATTTCTTTTTCATTTTTTATTGATAACATATTCATTAATTCCTTAGAAGACCAAACAACCTTTTCTTTTAGTAATTCATAAATATCTATTTTCATATTCCAATTATTTCAAAAAATTTTTATAAATTTTGTATTTGGTAATCTAACAAAAATGTTATATTTATAAATATTAATTTTTTTATTTTTTGTGTTGGATGAGAAAGAAATAATAAAAAAAGGTAGGTCTTTAGGAATAAACAATATCGGTTTTATTGCAAAGGATTACATTAATGAAATTCTGTTATATTTAATTTCTCAAAAATTTAACAATTTAATTTTTAAAGGAGAAACGGCATTATTTAAATTTTTTGGACTACCAAGATTTTCTGAAGATTTGGATTTTACAATAATTGGTAAGATTAATTTAAAACAACTAGAGAATCAAATAAAGAAACTCAAAAATTGGGGTTTTAATTTTGATTATAAAAGTACAGAAAAAGAAAAAAGCATAAAGATTTTAATAAAAGTTAAAGATTTTATTGTAAGAAATATTGCTCTTAAGTTGGAGATTGATTTAAGTAAAAGAGAAGAAGTATTTAATTATAAACCTTTAATGTATTTTGGAAATTATGAGAATTTAAGTTTTGTTATTAATGTAATGCAGGAAAAAGAAATCCTAGCAGAAAAAGTAAGGGCTATAATCTCAAGAAATAGAGCAAGGGATGTTTTTGATTTATGGTTTCTTTTGAATAAAAATGCAGAGATAGATTTGAAATTAATAAATAAAAAATTGTCTATTTATGGGCTGGAATTTAATAAAGAGGATTTTTATTTAGCAATAAAGAAAAAAGAAAAAATTTGGAAAGAAGAAATAAAACCTTTATTATTAAATAAAAATTTTTTTGTTGATTTTGAACAAGTCTTTATGCAAATTAAAGACAAGTTTTAAATAAAAAGATGTTTAACAAAATTTTAATCAATTCGCTGCATGAACTAAACATTTCTTGCCAACCTTAACAAGCGAACTCGCTTGACCCAGTAGGGGCTAAAAACGCCCCTTACCAACCCCACTAGGGCTAAACGCCCTAAGCTACCC
>CAZGMV010000028.1:0-3258 GCA_964526875.1 Candidatus Woesearchaeota archaeon
TAATAAGGCCTCAAAATTTTTATACCTATAAGCTAACAAAGAAATTCCTATTGAAAAAAATAGAATGATCAATAATAATAAACTATTTACACTATAATTTCCTAAATGAAGTATTGTAAAACTTATTAGAATTAAATAAAAAATTATGTAAAATATGGTGGACTTTATTGAAAAAGAACGATTATTCTCTTTTTTATTGAAATCCTCTCTTTTCCCTTCTAAGTAAGTTATAATTATGGTATTTTTTCTATCTTCTTCAGTCATTTCTACCACTTTGTTTATTTATAGGTATTAGCAATGGTTCCATTAAACTTAATTTTCCTGAAATTAATTTAAATTTTATTGTGTTTTTCCCATAATTTAAACAGATTTTTGGAATAGTATATTCTATAAAACTATTACAGTTAAAATTTATTAGGAAACTAGGACATTCATTTACTTGAATTTCTAAACTTCCCTTTTCACAATTAGACGGTTTTGCTTTAAATAAATAATCTTCTTCTTCAGCTGAAAAAGTTACTTGTGCTTTGTTATATTCCTTAAAACCTTCAACAACAAAATCTTTAATAATTGCTTTAGGTTTTTTAAATAAAGAAAAACCTTGTTTTTGGCAGACGAATCTTATTTCTAATTCGTTATTGTCTTCATAAATTGGTTTTTCTATGTATTTATAATAACCATTTCCTAATTTATTGAATGAAACTAGATAGTTGTTAAAGTAAACTAAAATATTACAGTTTTGATTTTCTTTTAGTTGATAAAAAGCTTCTAAATGGTCGTAGCTATTTTTTAATTTAAAAAAATATTTTTTTTCATTGTTGTTACTGTCTAGAACTATATAAGGGATAGAAGCTATTAATTCTTTTTCTTGTTGACTAGTTAAATAAACAGAAGGTAAAACTATTGAATCTTTTATAGTAGTTCTTGAAGGATTGGATATTGTTGTATCCTCTCCAAATAACATGTAAATTACTATAAAAATTCCCATAAGTAGAATTATTAAAGAAGTTGGAAATTGAGCTTTTTTTATTTTATTAATTTTATTATTAAAGAGCAACATTATAAATCTTACTGAATCAAATTTATGAATTTAATTTGTTCTTTACAAGTAAAGACTTTCAAGTTATTAACTATTTTCATATAATAAATATTTATCATTAAGTAGTAAATTTATAAATTTTTTGTTGATAGTTAGAAGATGTTTATTTACTTCGCCTCTTTTAATTCATTAAAAGATTATTCTATTTACAGAACAAATATTTATAAAAAAAATAATGTTAGTATTAATAGGTGGTAAAAATGATCGGGAAATTAAAAGAGTGGTATAATGAAAAAAAGAAAAATCTTGGAAAATTGGCAAAAAAAGCAGGTTTAGCTGCTACCATTGCTGGAGTTATAATGGCTTATTCGGGTAATGCAAATGCTACACCAGTAGAAACTCAAATTAGAACTTCTAATAATCCACTAATTGTTAGAATTGTTGACTTCGACAAAAAAAATGGAAAATTCGTTTATGATAGGAAAGAAAGTAAAGTTAAAAGATATAGTAATGAAGAGAAACTTCTAAAGAATTTAAATAAAAAAAATAATAAATATGTTGTAACATTTGTTGATGAAAATAATGACAAAAAACCTGATAAAATCTTCTTTAAAGGAGAGAAAAATAGTTATATAGTAAATAAAGAAGGAGAATTAATTCCTTTAAGCAAGTTAGATATTAATGATTTACAAGCTTGGAATGAAATAAAAAAAAATGGTATTATAAAACAATACTTTGACCAATCTAAACAAAGATCAATCAAAAATGAAGTAACTATAGAAAGTAATCAAATTATAAAGACTATTGATTCTATTGGAAAAAGTACAAAAAAACAATATTTATTAAAATCACCAATTATACTTGATTATAATAAAAAACAAAATAATAAAAAAGCTTTTACACAAAACTCTTATATTGGAAAATCAGCAGAAGGTATTTTTACGCTATACAAAGGACCTAATAGAAAAATAGTAACTTTAACTCCTGTTAACTGGAAGGATATGTTTGAATTTATTGAAAGGAAAATACCTTATGGAAAACCACAAGTAATTTCAATAGATGAGAAAGGAAATATGGTTACAGAAACAGCATATAAATACTTTAGAAATGGAAATGAGATAGTTGCTTTCGAAGATAAAAACTATAATAATAGATTGGATGAAAATGAAAAATATCAAATTTTTAATTTTATTCCTAGTAAGAAAAAAGAAGAAAAAATTAATATAATGGGAAGTTTTATTAAAGTAATAAAAAACACTCCTTCTTATTTAATTGATAAAAAAGGAAATAAAATCAAAGTAATTGAAGAACCTTCTGTTTTTGCTTTAGATACTGCAAAAGAAGTTTATGACAAGAAAGGAAATATCAAAAGAGTAGAATTTAATGCTTTAATTTCTAAATTAGTCTCTGAAAAAAAGAAAAAAGAATTTTCGTTAAGCATTGATGATAATGAGGATGATTTAAACTACATAGAAAAACCTTTAGAAGTTGCAAAATTGCATTATGATATTAATAACAAAAATTTGAGTTTAAGCCTTTCTAATGAAGAATCTTTAAAAGCTTGGAAAAAATATAAAAAAAACAGTCTAAAAGAATTGGCAGATGATTATATGCTTGGACCTAACCATACAATCAAAGTATTACCTCTATCTAATGACAATAGCACCATTTTACCAATAAATTACAAAGCTCTAAGTGAAGTATTAAGGGATTTAAAAGGAAATGTTCCTGTTTTCTTCAATAAACTGGTAGTTCCTACTAAAAGCGCTTATGAAGAGCTATCCAAATCTAGAGAGTTTTATAATAATATTCTAAAAAGAGTGGAAGAAGGGGATATTAATGTAAGTAATATAGATGTAAATAATGTAAAGGTAAAAGTTCCTAAAACTATAAAAGAAATGATAATAAATAATATAATAAATAATAATGTTAAAGAAAACTATGCTAAGCATTCTTTTAGAGAAATGGTTTCTTTTGGAATAGGAGCTGGTGTTGGTATAAATTTAGCAACTGCTAAAAGTGTTAATGAGTTTTTCAGTTTATATAACTCAAGATGGATTCTTGAAAAAGCAGGTATGACCTCTTTACCTATAATTGGCTATGAAATAGTAAAATCTTTGGAACAAACAAATGATCAATCTTACTTTTCATTTAAAGATCAAATAAATTCCTTATCTCATAAAAATTGGGAGTACTTTAAGTGGTTCATATTCGGTTTA
>CAZGMV010000028.1:3358-7568 GCA_964526875.1 Candidatus Woesearchaeota archaeon
TACTAATCCTACAGTTCCGCCAGCTAATCCACCACAAACCCCAGCCCCTGGTTATTAATTTATTCCATTTTTAGAATAAACATTTATAAAAAAATGAAATATAACTATTATGAGGTGGTGTCAATGAAAAGACAAATCAGAAAATTATTTTTATTCCTTTTACTTTTTACATTATTAGCTAATATCTTTTATGCTTATGATTATTACACAATAGTAGATCTTAAGAGTCAGAAAGATACTGTTATAACTTTATCAGGGGTTTATTTATGTAAAGATAGTAGTTGTTCTTCAGTTATTGGTTCAGTTAATGCAGAAATGTATGATTATTCCAAAGTAAATAATTGTTTTAATGAATATAACATAGAAAATATTGATTCATGTGTTAGTGAAGGTTATTTGGGAAATAGTGTTCAATTAAATGCTGGTGAAGAAAAATTAGTAGTTTTAAAAATAGAAACACCAGATAAAGGTCAACACTATTTTGATGCAATTTTTAATCCAAATAATCAAGTTTTTTATACTGACTTAATACCAGTAAATGATTGGAGTAACTACAATGTAAATTACTTAAATGATGTTTATTGGTATAAGCAAGGAAAATATAACCCAGGAATTTTAGAATTTAAACCAGTTGACTTAAACAATGAAAAAGGTGTAGTAATCTCTTATTTTGATATTTCAAACAAAGTAGAAGTGAAACAACCTTTATTTATTGAAGTTCCTGCTGAATTAAATAGTGCTATTTGTTCAGAATTAAAAAAAGCAACACCTTATTACGTTCCTGAAGATGTTTTAGATATAAAGACAAAAGTTTCATTAACAATAACAGATAGTAATGGAAACATTATTTACACAGACTCAAAAGATTTGTTAGTTAACCCTGACTATTGTAATGTTAATTATAATTTCCAATGGGTTCCTCAGGAAGTTGGCAGCTTTACAGTAACTTTGAAAGCTGAAATAGTAGATGAAAGAGTAATTAATGCTTTATCTGACCAGGCACAACAAGAAATTGAAGTTTTTGACCCAAATCAACAATTTTGTTATACTAATTTGAAAAATATAAAGTTGTCAGATTTAGATTCTAAAGATTCGTGGACTTTAGAAAGTGACGAAGCAATAAAATTATCCTTTGATGTTTTAAGTGGAGAAAATGATGGAGAAGGAACAATAACCCCTAAACAAACTTATTGGGAAGTTTTTGTAGATGGTGTAAAAATTGATTCAGGAGTCGAAAGTGATACTTATGATTATAAAAATGTATTAGTTGACCTAACAAATAAATTAAGTGAAGGACAACATACTTTAACAATTAAAGCACAAGCTTCAGATTGTAGCTATGAAAACAACCAAGAAGCTACTTTCAGTAAGACAATTAATATTTTAGCAGATGATGATAATGATGTTGTTATAAACCACCCACCAGAAATATTGAACTTCCAAATTGATAAAACAGAAGGAGAATCACCATTAACAATAACATTTAGCTTCCAAGTTTATGATGAAGATAGTGACCCATTAACTGTTGACATAGCTTATAACGGATGTTTAACTGATGGGTGTAATTATGAAGAAGTAAATGTTCAAAGTGGACAAACAATAGAAAAGACTTATACTTATAATGAACCAGGAACTTATATTTTAAAAATTAAAGTAAGTGATGGAAATAAATTTAATATTTTAGAAAAAACAATAATAGTTAAAGATGGAAATATCATTGCAAATCCTCCAGAAATTCAAGAATTTAATTATTCATGGAATGATTTAGATAATGATAACTTAATTGATACTAATGAAGAAATTAATTTCACAGCAAAAGTAAATTGTCAGTTAAATTGTAATGCAACATTTTCATTATTTGACTTAAAGGGAAATATAATTGACCAAAAAACTTTATCAGTAGAAGGAGAACAAACTTTGGATTTAGGAAAATATACTTTAGAAAAAGGACAATATAAAGCTGAATTAAGTTTAGATGATGGAAATTACAATACTTACAAGTTTTTGACATTTACTGTAGTAGGAAGTGAAGATAATAATGAAATTAATAACCCACCAACTATAACAACTAATGTAAATGAAGTAACTGCTAATGTGGGAGAAAAAGTAGTAATAGATATAACTGCTCAAGATAAAGATAATGACTTAATTAACTTACAACTGAGTTTAGTTAACGAGGATAATACAATAGTTGATTATTATACACAAACTGGAAAAGGAACTATAGAATACACATATACAAAAACTTTTGAAAATGAAGGAAATTATATTTTAGTAATTGAAGCAGAAGATAGTTATGGACATCATGTAAGTAAAAACGTACAAATAACTATTTTGAAAACTGAAAATAACGGTGGAAATAATGGAAATAATAATATTATAGTAGTAGACGACTCTAGTAAGGGAGGAAAAGAAAGTACAGACTTTACTTATACAGGTTCTCCTGTTGATTTAACAGCAGGGGAAGAAATGAATGATGAAGAAATGAAATCAACATCCCAAGCAACATTAAAAGAAGAATTAAATAAATTATTAAGTAGTCTAACAGAAGATAAAACTCAAAAGTCAGAAACAAGAAAAGTAGAAAAAGTCAAAGGAATAACAACAGAAATAGTAACAAGTACTAAGGGAAATAATAATCAAAAAATATTATTAATTGGGGTTGCTGCAGGAATTAGTCTTTTATTATTGTTGTTATTATTGGTTATATTATTGTTTTAAATTTTTTAAATTTTTCGTTATTCGCTAAAAAGAATAAACATTTATAAAAAAATGAAATATAACTATTATGAGGTGGTCGCGATGAAAAACCAAATCAAAAAATTATTTTCACTGTTTGTATTTATCTTTGCATTAGTAGGAGGTTTAATGGCTGTAAATTATGTACAGAAGGACGGAAGTATTGTTGATGTAAAAGAAATTAAATTTAATGGAATGACTGTATTTTATGATGAAGAAGGTACAACTTATGTTTACCCAACTTATGTATATCCTGGACAAGAATTTCAAATTTGGGTTAAATATTTAGGAGTTAAAGAAGATCATGATGTAAGATTAAGAGTAACAATTCCTGGATATGATTATGATTTAATCCAAGGAAATACTAACACTTTTGAAATAATTCCAGGAAAATGGAACTTTTTAACAGCTTCAATTAAATTACCAAAAGATATTTTAGATGGAGAATATCCTTTAAAAATTGAATTTTTAGGAAAAGAAAATAGCGATTATGTTGAAATCCCTTTGGATATTGAAGCTCCTGTAAAAAGCATATTAGATGTTGACGTTCAAGTTATTCCTCCAGCAGTAAAAGTTGGAGAAAATACAGAAGGTAAGATTAAGATAGTTGCAAGAATTGAAAATAGAGGTAAAGAAGAATTAAAACACGTAAACGTTGTAGCTTACTTAAAAGAGTATCCAACATTAACAAGAACAGTTGTTTACTTATATCACAACACAGATGATACTTTCAATGGAATCTTAGAACCAGGAAGTGTTGCTACATTAGAAGGCACAATTGACTTAAATACATTACCTGTTCCTCCAAAAAGTGGAAGTTACACTTTAGTAGTAGAAGTTAGATATGACTACAACCATCAAACAATCACAAAAGAGTTTCCTATTGAAGTAATTAATGTTAATGAATTAAAACAAGTAAAAGAAGAACAACCTCAAAAAGTTGTTGCTACTGAAGAAACTGTAAATGTAGAAGTATCAAAACAATTAATTCAATTAGATAATAACAAAAACATTGCAGAAGTTGAGATTATTGTTAAAAACAACAAAAACGCAAGAACAGAAGTTCAATTTGCTCTAGAAGGAAAAGGTATAAATGCTAAAATAACTCCTGCAAAAGTGAGTGTTGAACCATTAGGACAATCAAAAGCAACATTAACAATTGAAGGGGTTAATAGTGGAGTATATCCAATTAAAGTTAAAGTACTAAACGAAAATGGACAAGAAATTGCTTCAAAAACAATTATGGTTGAAGTAGATAAAACAGATGTTGTGACAACAATATTATATGCTTTGTTAGTAATAATTTTTGTATTAATTATTGCAGTAATTGTAGCATTAATTTTTAAGGGAAAAGGGAAAAAAGGGGAAAGTAATGGAGGAGAAAAGGTAATTATCCAAGAAAAAGGTCCTAATGTAAAAGTTGAGGAAGAAGAATTATATTAAGATTTGTTTTTTAGTTTTTTATTGTTTT
>CAZGMV010000029.1:0-7541 GCA_964526875.1 Candidatus Woesearchaeota archaeon
AAAGACAAAGTTTATAAAAAGTTTTTTTAATTTTTTTTATGTTATTAAATTTTGAGGCAAGAGTATTAAAAACTATTGAAAATAATGGAAATTATTGGATTGTTCTTGATAAAACTGCTTTTTATCCAAGAGGTGGGGGGCAAGAGTGTGATAAAGGTTATTTAGTCAACGAAAATAATGAGAGAATTGATGTTTTAGAAGTTATTAAAAAAGATAACATTGTTTTACATAAAACAGAAAGGTCTTTGAGAGAAGGAGAGCTTGTTAAAGGATTTATTGATAAAAAAAGGAGATTAATTCTAACAAAACAACACGATGCTGTTCATTTATTGAATGGAGTGGCTCAAGAAGTTTTAGGAAAACATGTGTGGCAAGCTGGTTCTTTTGTTGGAGAAAATAAAGCACATTTGGATTTAACACATTACAAAAAGTTAAAAGAAGAGGAAATTGAGAAGATAGAGGAATTAATGAATGAATATGTATTTCAATCAATTCCAATAAACAAATACATCTTAGAAAGAAATGAGGCTGAAAAAAGATTCGGTTTTAGGCTTTATCAAGGAGGAGCAATCCCTGGAAGTTTTTTAAGGGTTGTTGAAATTGAAGGAGTAGATGTTGAAGCTTGTGGTGGGACTCATGGAAATAATACTTTAGAAATACAGAATGTTTTTTTAAATAAAGTGGCTAAAATACAAGACAATGTTTATAGATTTGAACTATTGGCAGGTTTTAATGCATACACTCATTACAAAAAACTAAAGAGTTTGTTGGATAATAGTGCTAAAACACTAAAGGTTTCTTTAGAAGAAGTTCCTAAAGCGTCTAAGAAATTTTTTGAGTCATGGAAGGAATTAAAAAAAGAGAAAGAGAAATTAGAGCAGTATATTCTAGAGAATAGTGAAGAATTAATTAAGGATAGTGAAAAGGAAATAGTAGAACTTCCTTTAGAAGAAAAATTTTTGTTCCAACTAGTCAGAAAAACTGATAAAATCTTGAAAAATGACAATCTTTACATTTCCAAAGCAAATAAAAAAAATGAAGAATTATTAAAAAAAATTGTGAAAGAGTTGAATAAAGATGAAAAGGAAATTAGAAAAGTGAGAGATTTGTTAATACTAAAGGTTGCTAAATAGGAAAAATAACTACTAAAAACAAGTAATAAGTGTTTTTAAAAAATAAAATTAAAATAAACCAGTGTTAAAAAATAAGAGTAAAAAAATAATAAATTTCTTCTTTTTTTTGTTTTTATTTAGCAAATTACTTTTTAGTTGTTATTATAACAATTACTACCCTAATAAAGACATTACTTGTATTAGTGGAAGAGATTATAATGTTTTTGATTTAGAAGATAACCTTTCTTTAGAGAGTTATATCCCTTATAGTTTAGGTATTAGTAAGTTAATTCTAACCAAAAAAAATGGGAAAAATACTTTAATAGCTGCTAAATACTATCTTGTTAATTCAGAGACTCCAAAAAAATGGAGCTCTGTTTTTTATATCTACGATATAAACCAAAAAAAATTTAAGTATTTAGGAACTTTTTCAAATGGATTTATTAGTGATGTAGATAATAATAACAATTACGAAATTATCTTTCAAAATTTTTTGACAAATCAGTTGGTAATTAAAGAAAATTTATTAAATTCTTTTAATTTAAGAGAAAATGAAACTCTTTATTGGGTTAAAGATAATTATATAACAACTTACTTAAATATAAATGAAACTAATTTTAATTTAACGTTTTATAAGTTTAATGGAAATAGTTTAAGCAAATATTTAGAGTTAAATTTAGAAAAGAGCAAGTTTCAAGATTTGTTCATATATAAAGACAATATTTATATTCTTTATGAAGGCTATTGGTATTTAGTTAATTCAGAAGACAAAGAAAATTGGGAAAACCAAGTTGGTTATTTAAGATTTACAAAATATCACAGTTTTGTTGTTAATCAACTACCAACTAAATATATAAGCATTCTTGATTTATCACTTACTAAAGAATTAAATTTTGAATCCGATCAAGACCCTTTATTTACAATTTCCAATTTTAATGGAAAAGAATACATTTTTTTATTAAACAATTTAGAAAAAGAACTTTATATCTATGATTCAAATAAAAATCTTGTTAAAAGCTTTGTAAACGTAAGTTATTTTAGTGTGAATAATCAAAAGTTATTTTTGGTTAAAGATAAAGAACTTTACTACACCACAGACTTTTATCATTTATACTTATTTTTTAATGATTCGACAACTAAAATAAAGGAAGTTTATTTATATGATTATGATAATGATGGTAAAAGCGAAATAGAAGTGTTGTTAAACGATGGTAGGGTTTATTTGTATAATGAACAATCTTTACCAGATGTAGATTATTATGTAAAAAAAATTGAATTTCCAGAGCCTTACATTACTTATTCCAAATATTTCAATGTAACTATTTGTTCAAAAGGATCTCAAATAATCCCTTTTAATCTATCAATTTCAATTGAAAATAATAATACAAAAATTCCTATTGAAAAAGAATTTTTATCCCAATTTTTAGGAGTTAATACTTGTAAAACTTATAAAATAGACTATATTCCTTTTAAACAAGGTATTGTTACCATTAATGTTTCCTTAGATGTTAATGATAAAAATATTTTAAATAATCATTATTCTACAAAAAAAGAAGTTATTCATGATTACTGGTTTGTTAATAAAGATTTTAGTAAATCAGGATTCCAAAAAGAAGAGGAAGGGTTTCTAGCAATTGATGAAGACGATAATCTATTGAATGGTTATGAAAAATTTGAATTTGTTAATTTGGATAATTGTACTTACAAAAAAGTTGATTACAATAAAGACAATATTAAAGAATATTTAATAGATTGTGATTATAGCGATAACTATAAGCTATTAGATCCTTTAAATAAAAAGATCTATGATGCAAAAATAGTTAAAGACGAAGATTTTACTTTTTTCGTTGGATTAATAAACAGCACAAACTTTTTCGTTATTTTACCTTGGGATAATTATAGTGGTTATATTGCTAATATAACAAAAAACCAATTTGGAGATATATTGGAAATAGATTATGATTTAGATAATATAAACGATTTTTTAACTTATAAAAGTGCTTTTTCAATTTATGGAAAACAACTTACTGATTTTTCTTACTTAACAAGCAATTTGAGAATAAGAAATCCTAAGGTAAGTGTTAGTTTAGATAATAATAGTTTTTTAATAACTCTTAACTTTAACTTAGAGTACAAAGGACTATTTAATGAAAGTGGAGAAGTTGGACTAAATTACTTAGGTAAAGAAACCACAATACCAATTTCAAATGATTACAATTTGTTAACTAAGATCCCACTAAAACAAACACCTCTAACAGCATTCTCAAGTTTGCCTTTAAGTTTTGAGTTGAAAGAGGAAAAATTTAATAATTTTGAAATTAGTTTGAATTACGAAAAACAATATAACAAGACAGATGATAAAATAAAGCTGAAATATTGTGATTTATTAATAAACAAAGTTGATTTGAATAATTCATTTATAGAGATAAATAAAAGTGGAAATTGTTCAGAAAGTATTCATCTTATTGTTAAAGGTAAAGATGATTTAGGTATTTTGGATATTTACATTAACAATGATACTAATACTTATTACATCTCTGACCTTCCTTTAAGCAATAGATATTCTTTCTTTATTTACCAAGATAATACTTTAGATAAGGACTATTCAAACAATAAAGTTTTTTTAACCTATGATATATTAAAGTTAATTCATCTAAATTTCCAAACAGAAAATATTGTTCTTTATAACCAAAATAACATTAAGTTTAATATTAAATGTGATAAAGAAGTTGAGTTAAATATGGAGTTAAATTGTAGCGTATTTAATAAAACAGAAACATTTAGATGTAATTCTGAAGGAAAAGAATTTAATTATGAAATTACTCCTTTTGAAAAGTTTAAGTGTTATTTAACATTAAAGAATAAAGAATTCGGTCTTAATATCAAAAAAGAGTATAAATTTAAATTTGAATTTCCAAATGCTTTGGAAAAATTTAATTTAGATGGAAAAGCAATAACAATAATAGAAGTTAATGGAGAAAAAAAGGCATTATTAGGAAAGGAACTAAAAGAAGTAAATTTTGTTAATATTGATCAAGATTCTTTTCAATCAGTTATAAAAGGAAAAGAAAATGCTTTAAATATTTATAATGTTGAAATCCCAAATTATTTAAAATTTGTTAAAGTAGAAGCAGATCAACCAGTAAAAATTGATGAAAAAGGAAATAGATTAACAATAAAAACATTCGCTAATGAAATTAAGATAATAACAAAAAGTTTAGAAAAATTAAATGAAAGTGAAAAAGAGAAATTTGGAGTAGTTGAAGAAACAGATGTTGTTAAGAATAATGAATCTTTCAACAAAATAATTAAATTAATTGTTTTATTAGTATTTTTCTTTAGTTTAGTAACTACAATCATATTATCTGCTTATTATTACTACACACATATTTATTTAAAAAAGAAAGCAATGTTAAATGAACAAAAAAAGATGGGTTATTATTATAAATTACACAAACAAAAAGAGGAGGAACTACTAAAGAAACAAAAAGAAGAATTAGAAAAAAGAAAAGAAGCAGTAATTATTGAAGAGGCTAAGAAATTAGTTCATTGGGTTAGATTTTTGCTGGAAGTATATGATGAAAAAGAGATTTATAATTACTTGTTAAGAAAAGGTTATAAAAAAGAAGTAGTTGACAAAGCCTTTGAGTTATTAAAAAAAGGAAATACTTAAATTTTTAAGTATTTTTGTAGTTAAACAAAAGTGTCAAAAGAGTATAAATTAAAAGTTGTTCCTAGAATTTATCAACAAAATATTTTCAAGAACGTTTTAAACAAAAATTCTTTAATAGTTTTACCAACTGGTTTAGGAAAAACATTAATAGCTATTATGTTGATTATTTATCATTTAAGAAGAAGTCCTAATAAAAAAATTCTATTTTTAGCTCCAACAAAGCCTTTAGTTGAACAACATAGAAAGTCTATCTTAGATTTAACTAATTTAAGTGAAGAAGAAGTTAGTTTATATACAGGAGACAAAAAATTAGAAAAAAGAAGAGCTATTTTTGAAAAAGAAGAAGTTAAAGTAATTGTTGCTACCCCTCAAACGATTTTAAATGATTTGAGTAAAGGAGAAGTTTCTTTGAAAGATTTTTCTTTGGTTATCTTTGATGAGGCTCATAGAGCAGTTGGTAATTATGATTATGTATTAATTGCAAAAGAAGCTTTTAAAAGAGGATTACAAATTATTGGTCTAACAGCATCTCCTGGGAGTGAGAAAGAAAAAGTCAAAGAAATTTTAAATAATTTGTTTATTGAAAAAATAGAAGTTAGAACTTACAAAAGTATTGATGTAAAACCTTATATAAAAAAAATAAAACAAAATTGGGTTTTTGTTGAACTACCTAAAGAATTTAAAGTTATTAGGGATTATTTTAAAGATTTAGCGAAAGATTATTATAAAAAATTAAAAAATATATTAGATTTCTTTTATCAAAACAACCATTTTTTAATTTTACCAAAATTTGAAAAATTAAGTAAAAAAGATTTGCTAAACTTACAAAAAGAATTAAGTGCATTAATTAATGAAATTAAAGAAAAAGAACTAAAAGAAAAGGGTTTCGAGGCTATTGTTTATTTAAATGTTTTAATTAAACTAACTTATTTAATTGAAGTTTTAGAAACACAAGGAAAACATAGTGCTTTAGATTATGGTTATAAGATAATTGAAGAAGGTAGAGGCAAAAAAAACAAAGCTTCTCAAGCTCTTTTAGATGATGAAAGATTTAGAAAAGGTGTTATTTTATTAGAAAAAATTAGTATAGACCATCCAAAATTAGAAAAGTTAGTAGAAATAATAAATGAGGAATTAAAAGAAGGGAGAAATAAGAAATTTATTGTTTTTACACAATATAGGAACTCGGCAAAAATAATTAAAGAGTGGTTAGAAAAAAATGGTATAAAAGCAGAGAGGTTTGTTGGGCAGGCTAGTAAAGAAGGAGATAAGGGCTTAAAAAGAAAAGAACAAGTTGAATTAATAGAAAAATTTAGGAACAATGAATTTCAAGTTTTAGTAGCTACTAGTGTTGCTGAAGAAGGAATTGATATTCCTGCTGTAGATTCAGTAATTTTTTACGAACCTGTTCCAAGCGAAATAAGGACAATACAAAGGAGGGGAAGAACGGGAAGGCAAAAAGAAGGAAAAGTTTATTTCTTAATTACTAAAAATACAGTAGATATGGCTTATTATTACTCAGCAAGAAAAAAAGAGAAAGAAATGATTGAAGAATTAGAGGATTTGGCAAACCTAGAGTTTGAAGTTAAATTTAAAAGAGAGGACAAGAAAAAAGAGTTAGAGATTATTGTTGATGACAGAGAAAGAAATGTTAAATTGCTAAATAAACTAGAAGAAGTATTTAACATAAAAAAGGAAAGATTAGATGTTGGAGATTTTGTTATCAGTGATAGAATTGTAATAGAAAGAAAAACTTTGGAAGATTTCTTAGCCTCTCTTTTAGACAAAAGAATCTTTGAACAAATTGAGAAACTAAAAGCAAGTTATGAAAAACCTTTAATTATTGTTGAAGGTTCAACAGATTTGGAAGATTTGTTTAACTTAAGAGATATTCATCCAAATGCGATTAGAGGGTTATTATTAACAATTATGATTGATTATAACATCCCAATAATTTTTGTTAAAAATGAAGAGGAATTTGTTAATTTATTAGAAATTTTAGCAAGGAGAGAGCAATTAAAAGGAAATAAAAAACCTTTAGTTAAGATAGTCAAAAAAACAAAAACAATAAAGGAAGCTCAAGAAATATTAATTTCTTCAATTCCTGGGATAAATATTCAATTAGCTAGTAATCTCTTATTATATTTCAAAAACCCAAAAAATATTGCTAATGCTAGTGTAAACGAATTAAAGAAAGTCCCTTTAATTGGGGAAGAGAAGGCTAAGAAAATCTTTGAAGTATTTAATAAAGATTATGAAGTGTTAGAAGAAAACAAATTAGAGATTAAAGAAAAGAAAGAAGAAAAAATTAAAAGCTTAAAAGAATTTTTAAAATGAAGTAATTAAAAATATTTAAAAAGAAAATAAGATTTAGTTTTTATGAAGAAAAATTTTCTTTTATTTTTAGTTTTGTTTTTGTTAATTGGAAAAATCTACTCAGCAGATCCTTTGGGATATGGTTTAGAATATAGTGGGGATTGGAGTGTTGAAGAGAGTGGTTTGGTTTTAAGTGGAGATGGTGTTCTTTGGAAAACCGGTTATCAGCCAATTCTGGAATATAACATAACTTGGGTTTTTAGAGATTATTTGGATGGTTTAATCTTATTTGCTCCTTTTGAAGAAGGCTTAGGAGATGTTACAAAGGATAGAGTTAATAACTTAACAGGAATTATTCACGGAGCACAATGGTGTTTAGGGGTTAATAAAACAAATGCTTTATGTTTTGATGGAAAAAGTAGTTATGTTGATTTTGGACA
>CAZGMV010000030.1:0-7491 GCA_964526875.1 Candidatus Woesearchaeota archaeon
TGTTGTTTTAGGCAAATGGTGTTTTAAGAAGATGAATATTAGTTTAATAGAATGGCAAGATCCTTATGGGAATTGGCAAGGAAATGAATTTATTGATGTCGTTCCTTTTGACTATAACCAAGACAATTTAATTGATTTTTTACAATTAGATTATGATTGGGGATATGATGATTTTATGGTTTGGATTAATAATAAAACAAATTTAATTTCAAAAAATCTTAAATTCAATTTGTTCGTTACTGATAGTTATTATACTTATTATCCTGATGATTATTCAAAGTTAAGAATTAAAGATTCTTTTTATTATTTGTTTTATTCAGATTCGGAGTATAATTCTTATGATGCAGCCAATTTATTTAATAGGATAAACTTTGGAGAAAAATATCATATGTCTTTAGTTGGTTTGTATGAAAATAGAGGGTTGTTCAACATTTTAAATAATTGGTTGATTTTAAATGGTGTTTATGAAAAAGATTATTCAACTAAAAGCTCGGAATATTTTAACTATTACAGAGATGTTTTGTTAATTAATTATTCGGATTTTAATAACAAGAGAGAGTTTCTTTTTGATTTTTTACTAAATCAAAGTTCTAAGCAAGATTTTACAGACAAACTTTCTTCAGTAGGTAATTTTGGTGAAGATATAAATTTTGTAGTTATTTTTTATCATGATAATGAAAACAAAGTTAAACTACACAAATTTTTTATTGATAATTCTGGAAATATTCAAGATAGAGGTTTAATTAATCTTTTAAAAATAGGTAATTCTGGTGAATTTTTATCTATTTATGACGGAGAAAATTATCTAAAAACAGCTTTTGCTTTTGATTTAGATTTAGACAACTATGATGAATTGGTCTTTATTTATTACAACAACTCCAACAGAAAATATTATTTAAATTATTATGACTTCCAAGATAACAGGCTTTATTTTATCAATTACACGAGTTTTTTAAATGGTGTTGATTACTCAAAAATAATTCCTGTTGATTATAACAATGATGGCTTATTAGACCTTTTATTTGTGAAAAATTATTACAATAATTACGTTTTACTTCTTAATCAAGGAGCTTTTGGAGAAATTAACACTTTTTACACTCATTCTTTAAACCAAACAAATTTTCCTTATTTCTTTAAAATTAACAATTCTTTCTTTTACACTTTCACTTTTAATAACACTCTAAATAAAGAATTGATTGAAAATTATTATTCTAAAAATTACTACAATTTTTGGTTAAATTTTTCCATATTTAAACCAATTTGGAATTGTAATTATTATGATTTTTATTATGAATGTAGATTAAAAGGCTTAAAATTAGATCCTAATTACTTTTTAGTAGTTGGTAATTTAACTAACGCTAATATTAAAAACTTATTCTTAAAACCCGTTGAGTTATTTTGGCCTTATCCAAAAGGAAATCTTTGTTATTATTTAATGCAACAGAATCTAACAATAGAGATCCCCAATTACTTTAATTGTAGTGATTACTTTGGCAATTATTTAACAAATTATGTTTATTTTTGGTTTTTGGATATTTTAAATAAGAACAAAGTTGAAACAAAAAAAATAATTGTTAAATCTTGGGTAAGTTGAGTATTTTAAATAAACAAGAACAATTATTACTAGCATTTGTTGGTAAAAAAAGTTTTAAAAAATTTGTTTATATTTTTTATAGTGTTAGATGTTGTTGTTTATTTGATTTCCTTTTTTTCAATTTTTATTAATATGGTTTATTTATTGAATCTATTTGATTCTGATAATAAAGAAGAAAATGAAAAGGAAATTAAAGAGTTGCCAAAAGTAGCAATTATTGTTCCTGCTTATAATGAAGGGGAAAATATAGTTGAGACAATAAATTCACTATCTAATTTAAATTATCCAAAAGAAAAATATGAAATAATTGTTGTTGATGACGGTTCTAAAGATAATACTTATAAAAAAGCGAAAGAGACTGCTGATAAAATAAATAAAAAACTAAACATTAATTTGGTTAGTGTTTATAGGAAAGAGAATGGTGGTAAAGCAAGTGCATTAAATTTTGGAATAAAGAAAGTTTTGGATAAGGTGGATTATGTTGTTTGTATGGATGCTGATTCTATAGTAGAGAAAAATTCTTTGAAAGAATTAGTTAAAACAATAGAATCTAGTGGTAAAGAGTATATGGCTTGTGTTTCGACTATGAACGTCTATAAACCAAAAAATTGGTTAGAAAAAATGCAAGCTATTGAATATTATATTTCAAATTTTTTTAAGAAATTGTTTTTTGCAAGTGGTTGGATTTACATTACACCTGGCCCTTTTTCTTTGTATAGAGCAGAGTTTTTTAAAAAACATGGTTTTTTTAAAGAAGATGATATAACAGAAGACACAGAAATTGGAATAAGAATTAATGCTAAAGGTTATAAGATAACTTATGCTGAAAATTCTTTTGTTTATACAAAAACACCTAAAACTATCAAAAGTTTAATTAAACAAAGAATTAGGTGGTATCTTGGTTTAATAGATGATATTGCAATTTATAAAAAAAGCTTAAAAAAGATGGGTGAATTAGGGTTGTTTGTTTTACCTAGTGTTTTGCTAATGAGAGTATTGCTTTTTTTAATTGGTTATTTATTATTTAAAGACTTTTTTGATTCTTTAATTAATAAAATAAAAGAAGTTTTAGTTTTGAGATTTGATGTTATTTATTTAATCAAAGACTACTTTGAAAATTTAAGTTTTCATTTTTCTTTTACTTATTACCACTTCTTTTTTATAGTAAGTTTTATTTTCCTTCTATTTTTCTTTTTGAATTCTTTGTATTCTTATGAAAAAAGTGAAAATGATAGAAAATGGGTGAAAGATAAAAAGAATTTAGCTGTTTGGTTAATTTATTTTATTTTAATATATCCTTTCTTTTATTTAATTTTTATTTCTCTGACTATTTTAGCTAAGTTATTTGGAAGAAAATTGAGATTTGGAAACTTAGAATGGAGAAATAGTTTATTGAATAATTTAATTGACAAGTTAAAATTAAAATTTGATAGAAATTAGTTATAAAATTTTTCTTTTAAGTTTTTTATGTTGAGTAAAATAATTGTAGTTTCTGATTTGCATAATGATTTAGATATTGTTAATTATTTTGTTAAAAAATCAATTGAAGAAAATGCTTGGTTGTTTGTTGCTGGAGATATTACTAGGATAGAATATGGAGATATGGAAGAAATGTTAAATTTATTTAATAAAACAAAAACTTTGTTAATTCCTGGGAATAATGAAAGATTTGATTTTCTAAAGTATTTTTTTGAAAAAGGAAATTTTAGTAATGTTTTACTAAAAGATTTTGATTTGTTTGAATTAGAAGGTAAAAAATTATTAACAATTCCTGGAAATAGTGAAAAAAATTTATTAAATTATTGGGATGATGAGAAAGTTTATTTAAAATTAAAAGAATTAACTAATAATTTTCAAGAAAAAGTAGATATTGTTTTATCACATAGACCTCCTTACAAAATCTTAGATTATGGACGAGGTTCAAAGGCTTTAAGAGATTTATTTTATAATTTAGATTTTGAGTATTTTATTTGTGGACACACTCATCGTTATGAAGGTGAATTAATTAAAACAAATAAAAAGATAATAATGAATCCTGGAAAAAGAGGTTTTTTAATTGATTTGATAAAAAAAGAAGTTAAAAAAGTAATTAATTTTTAGTAGTTTATTTGTTTTTTTCAAAAAATTTCTTTGCTTCTTCATTATAAGCAAAATAGTAAACAATTAGACCATTTATTAAAAGTTCTATTAGGCTATTAGAAATATTAAAGTTCTCAGGCCTGATATAGTTAATAACACATTTATTATTAAAAACAGTTATTATTATAACTCTTGAAAGTCTTTTAATAGTTTGTTCTATTTTAATATTTAAGCATAGTATTTATAAATTTGATTTTTGTTAGACCTTTTGGTTATTCTAACTTTAAAAACTTTTTATTTAAAAAGTGATCTAATCTACTTAGAAAATTAGTTTTTTCTCCAAGATAAAGGTATGCCAATGAATAGATCTTAATAGGCATTAAAGTATATAAAGGGTCTTGGAAATGACTATGTGTTAAAAAAATATTCCCTTTTTCTTCATAATGTAAATCAACAGCTTCTATATTAAAGTGTTTTTCAATATTCCAATCATGGTTTCCTTTAATATAAATTAATTCTCCTTTATTATTTCTTTTTTCAACAATATCTAAGATATTTGGAAAAGTTTCTTCAATTTTTTTAGCTTTTGTATACCAAAAATCAAAGAAATCGCCTAATAGGATAATCTTTTTCCTTTTTTTTAGTAATTTAGTTAACTTTTCAAGTTGATGTTTTGAGTAATTGAATCTTCCTAAGTGAACGTCTGCTAATATTAAAAACCTATTAGTTTCAATCCAATAATTTCTATAAAAAGTTCCGACAATTCTAAATTTTTTTTCTTGGTATGGAATATGGTAATGACCAAAATAAGCAAATTTTACTTTTCTTTTTCTTAATTCCTTCTTTAAATTTCTTAAATAAATGTTAATAAACAAATCTTTTGTTAATTCAATCAGCACTTTTATTATTTTTTTTAATAGTTTTAAAATTTTTGTTTAAACTATTTAGTTGGTTTAATTGTTTTAATAATTCTTTATTTACTTCAAAATCCCCAATAATTTTTGAAAAGAATAAGAAATATCTATCTAATTCTTCTTTTATTTTTTTTCTCTCCTGATAGTTTTTAATAGCTCTAGCAATCTCATCATCTTTCAACCTTCTATGGATAGTTTTATTACCTATTTTAGCATAATAATATAAATATTCTTTGTTTTTAATTTTTCTTTTGTAAATATTTCCTTGTAAATATCCTTCTTTTTCAATTTTCTTTAGTTTATTAAATAAATTCTCATATTCTTTAATTTTTTGTTCTAATTCTTTCAATAAAATTTTGAAAAAAGTTATTTGTTTAATGTAATTTTCCATTTTAACTTTTTCCAGTCATTTTTTATAAATTATTTTTCCATCTTTAAATATTTTAATTTTTCCGCCAGATTCTGAGATAACTACTGCTATACAATCTTCTTTTTTAGTAATTGCAGAAGCTGTTAAATGCTTTGTCCCCCAACCAGGGTATTTTTTGATTTCACTAGTGTCGATGTTAATATAAGTACCAGCTGAAATAATAGTTCCATCCTTGTCAATAACAAAACAACCATCTAATTGGGCAAATTCTTTTATTGTTTCTTTTAACTCATTTTTTAAGATATTTCTTTCCTCTTTTAGATAACCTTTAAAAGGGTTTAAAATTAATTGATCACAATAATCTTTTAGTTTTTCATAATCTCCAATCAAAAACCAAGTTCCTACTTTTTTTCCTTCTCTACCTTCTTCTCTAATTTCTTCTCCAATTTCAACAACTTTTTCAATTATAGTTAATAAAGATTCGTCAATTTCTTTAATAATTTTTTCATTTAGTATAGTTTTAGATAAATTAATAACAACTAAGGAAAAATCTAACCCTTCTTCAAATTCTTCAATTAAGATAGCTATCTTTCCTTTCTTCTTTAATTTTAACTTTTTTTTTAATTTGTAAATAACTTCTTTAATTAAATTTACTAAAGTGTTGCTATTTTCAATTTCAATTTTTTCATTGTTTATTTCAAAATAATATTTTTCTCTTTCTTTGTCTTTATAGACGATAACTACTTTAAAAACTTCGTTAATTAATTTCTTAAATTTAATTAAGAGCTTTTCCTCTGTAACTTTTTTGCTTTCTTTTTTTAACTCAATCATTTTGTCTTCAAAATTCAAAATTTTTCAATAACAAATTATTTTTTTCTCTTTCAGCTTCTTCATCAACAAAAGTTAACCATTTCAAGTATTTTTTATCTTCTCCAATTTTAATTAAATCAAATTTTTCTTTGATTAATTCAGTTTTATCAAATTTATCAAAGAGAATATCATCAATTTGAGAGATTTTTTTAATTTCTGCTGCAGTTCCTGTGAAGAAAGCTTCTTCAAAATGTTTTAATTCATTGATTGTTATATTTTTTTCAATAACTTTGAAACCTAAATCTTTAGCAATTTCAATAACACTTTGTCTTGTAATTCCAGGCAGTATATTTCCTAAGGAAGGTGTATAAAGTGTGTTTCCCTTAATGAAAAAAATATTTTCTCCGCTTCCTTCTGCTATATTTCCGTTCTCATCTAATAATAAAGCTTCATCAAATCCAAATTCTAAAGCTTCAACATGTGATAAAATAGAGTTTACGTAATGCCCGCCAATCTTTGCAAATACATTAAAAGATTTACTACTTAATCTTCTATAAGAGCTAATTTTTATTTTTATTGTCTCTTTTCCCAAATAACTAAAAGGAAAAGCTAAAATAGCAATATTTACTTTATTTTTACTAATATCTAAACCTAAACCCCCTTCTCCATAAAAAGCAATAGGCCTTATATAACATTCTTCCAAGTTATTAGCTTTAATAACATCTAAAATTGCTTTAATAATCTCTTCTTTTGAGAAAATATTTTGCATTCTTAGTTGCTCCATTGAATAAAAAAATCGATCAATATGTTCTTTTAATCTAAAAACAGCAGGTCCTTTAGAAGTGTTATAAGCTCTTATTCCTTCAAAAACAGAACTTCCATAATGTAAAGCATGTGTATCTAAAGGAATTTTAGCTTCTTCATAGTTTAGTAATTCTCCATTAAACCAAATTTTCATTAATAATATTAAATAATAAAAATTTTTAAATTTAATTGAAAATATAAAAAATGGAAAGAAAGTGGAAAATATTTTTGTCTTATTTATTTTGGTGGTTGTCGGGTTTGATTTTATTATTAGTTGAAAAAGAGGATTTAGAAGTTAAATATCATGCGGCTCAAAGTTTAATAGTTTTCTTAGGGTTGGAGATTTTAAGTACTGCTTTAGGAATATTAAAACCTTTTGTTATAGGTAGTGGAATTTTAATATTTTTAGTTGATTTAATTAGTTTAGTTTTGTGGATTTATTTCCTTTATGGAGCAATTACTGAAAAAGAAATTAAGTTAAGTTTTCTTAAAGATTTTGTTGAAAAATTGGTTAAATAAAATTATTTTTTAATTTTTAATTATTCTTTAATTTCAACAAATTTTATTTTACTTTTTAGTCCTTTTTTAATTTCTATTTTATTTTTTGGAATTTTAAAGTGTTTGGATAACAATTCAATAATTCTTTTATTTGCCTTTCCTTCAATAGGCGGCTCTTTAACACTTATTTCCAAAAAATCATCATTTTCAACAATTTTTTCAATTTTGGCATTAGTTTTTACTTTTATTTTAATTATCATTTATAAAAATTGAGCTTTAAATTTATAATGTTTATTAAGTTTGACATGAAAAAATTAAATAATGAATTAAAAAAGATTATTGAAAAATTTAAATTTGGGAAAATTGAAAATGGTTTTATTTCTTTAATTTATTTTGAAATTTATTTTTTAAATGAATTAAAT
>CAZGMV010000031.1:0-7395 GCA_964526875.1 Candidatus Woesearchaeota archaeon
TTTTTTCTAATTTTTTCTTGAATGGAAATTGTTTAGATCTCGCAAATTCTTGCTAATATTGGAAGTTTTCCTTTCAGGAACTTCTATTTTATTTACAGGGCTATCTTAGTTAGTTTATTACGAGTTTAAAAACTATGTTTATTTTCTAATAAAAAAATAAAAAAAGCTTTAAAAATCTCAAAGAGAATTTAAACAAATTTTTATAACAAGCTTTGTAAAGCTTGTGGGTTAAGAGAATTAGCAAATATTTCAAAGCAAGGCAATTCGCTCAAAAAAAGTGAAGGTGATGAAAAGTTAACGCTATTAATTAAAACTAACAAAATTTTGTTTTATTAGTGAAAAAGAAAAAATTTGTTATTAGTTTATGAGTGGTATGGTATGAAATTTTTAAAGAATGATTAAATTTAAAAAATTTATTTTTACTAAATTTAAAATGAGACTAGGAGATTTCTTAATTTCTTTTAATAAGAAAGAAAAGGCTAAAGAAAAGGAAGTATTAGTAGTTTATGCAGATAAAGAAAAAGCAAGAAAATTAAAGATCCCTTCCAAACTAATTGAAAAAGATTCTTTTGAAAAAAATAAAGTCTTTTCTTTTGGACCATTTAAAGGCTATAAAAAAGTGGTAGTTTTGCCTTTTTCAAAGAAAAAATTGAATCCTTTTGTTTTAAGCAAATTAACTGTTAAAATATCTGAAAATACAACAGTTGATTTAAGAGCTTTACCAAAAGAATATCAAGATTTAGCTATTGAATTTATTCTATCAAAAAGTTATAAGTTTGAAAAATATAAATCAAAAGAAGAAGATAAAAAAGAAATATTAGTAAATTTTTTAACAACAAAAAGAGATTTTAAAGAAATTCTAAACAAAATGGAAGCTTTATATTTTGCTAGAGATTTAGTTAATGAACCAAGTAATGTTTTAACCCCTAAAGAATTTGTAGAAAGAGCAAAAGAAAAATTAAAAGATCTTCCTGTTGAAGTTGAAGTTCTAAATAAAGAACAATTAAAAAAAGAAAACTTTAATCTGATGTTAGCAGTTGCTAAGGGAAGTGATAATGAACCTTATTTATTGATTATTAAGTATTTACCAAAAGAAAATGAAAAACCTATTGCTTTAGTAGGTAAAGGTGTTTGTTTTGATACTGGAGGTTATGATATTAAGCCTTGGCCTCATATGAATACTATGAAAATGGATATGAGCGGAGCAGCAGTAGTTTTAGGAACTATTTATGCTTTAGCAAAAAATAATGTCCAAAAAAATGTTGTTGCTATTATTCCTTTAGTGGAAAATGCTATTAGTGGAAGAGCTTATAAACCAGATGATATTATAAAATCAAGAAGTGGAAAATTTGTCGAAATTATTTCTACTGATGCTGAAGGAAGATTAATCTTAGCAGATTCTATTGATTATTCAAAACAGTTTAATCCAAAGGAAATAATTACTGTCGCAACTTTAACAGGAGCAGCTTTAGTTGCTCTTGGAGAAGATGTAGCTGCTTTAATGGCTGATGATGATAAAAAAGCTCAAAAATTAACAGAATTAAGCTTAAAAATTGAAGAAAGAGTTTATCCTTTACCTTTATGGCCAGAAGTTTATAAAGAATATATTGAAAATGATATTAGTGATTTAAGAAATCTAAGCAAATATGCAAAAGAAGCAGGAACTATTACTGCAGGTTTGTTCTTAAAAGAATTTGCTGATGATTATTCTTTTATTCATTTGGATATTGCAGGGCCTGCAATTAAAACTAGAGAAACAAGACATCTTCCAAAAGGAGGAACTGCGTTTGGTTTGAGATTGTTGTATAGTTACATAAAACAAAGTAGATAATTTTTTATTTTTTGATCTATAATATTGGTTTTATTCTGTTTTTGAAACAAATATTTATTAAATAATTTAGTGAGTAATTAGTATTGTGGTAAATCTAAGTCATAAAATAAAGGAAGTTTTTTCTGAACTTTCATTAAAAGAAACAGAGCTTTTGTTAGATGAATACTTTTTGCTTTATAAAAGTTTGAAAAAGGAAAGAGTTAATGCTAAAGAATTAAAAAAAGCGTATCCTCAATTGGTAATTGGTTTAAAAGAAAAAGAGAATTCTTTAATTCTTTCAGAAGTTTTGGGATCTTTTAGTAAGGGAAAAGGTATTGTAATAAATAGTTTTGCTCCTCTTTTTGGACGTTTGAAAACATTGTTAGTTTATTTAAAAAAAGTTATTGTAAAATATGATGTTTTATTTGACTATCCTAAAATTTTTGACAACTCTATAGAAGAAAGAATTCAAGTTTTATTAAACCACAATAAAAAATACAATTGGTTATTCAAACCTTTATTTTATTTTGTACTAAAAAATGTTAAAAAAGAAAGTCTTAACATTATAGCTAATGTTTATGCTCATGAAGTAATGCATTATCTTTATTACCTCTATAATCTTAAGGAAAAAGAAAGTGTTGATCAACCAACTTTTACTTCTATTTTAAATTTCTTTGAAAATGAAGCTATTGCTTCTTCTGCTTATTTTTATAAGAACTTTAAAGCTAAAGAAGATTTTTTAAGAATGAGGGAAAATATTCTGTATCTGATGGAATATTTAAAAAATTTATCACTCATTTTTTATTTATCTACTAGAGAAAGTGAAGTGAATATTGAGATTAAGAGATTGGAATTTCCTGTAAAAAGTTTGTTTAAGAGTTTTTATTTACTTTCTCAATATCTTGGAATGAAAATAGGATTTGAATTGTATAAAAAAGGTTGTTATCCTAAAAATCTTGGGGAAATTGTTGATTTTTATAAACTTTCTTCTGAAAAAATAAAAAGACTTGTTAATAATTTTAAGTCTGATATCCCTAATGGTTATTTAAAAAAAGAAAAACTTAATTTGAAAGAGCTTAGGAAAGTTATCTGTGTTGTAGATAAGGTTTTATTATATTAATATCTTATTAAATTGTTATAACTTTTCAATAATTATCTCATTACCTTTTTCTAATTCAATTTCTCCTTTAAGTAGTTTTTCTAGGTCTTCTTTAATTAGCTCTATTTCGCTTTTATTTGGTGTTATTACTTTAACTTTTGGCATTTCATCTTTTAATTTTAAGCCAAGTCCTAATTTAAATTTCCTTAACAATTCCAAATGTTCTCTCCAGATTTTGAATATTTCTTCTTCAAATTCCTTTGAAATTTCTAAACTCTTAGGATATTTAAAAGCAAAAATTGTTTCTTCTTTTTCAAATTCTTTAAATAGCTCTTTGTAAACATATTCTGTTGTAAAAGGAGCAAAATAACTTAATAACTTTGTTATTTGCAACAAAACGTAATAATAGATACTTAAAGCTTCCTCTTCTTTTTTAAGTAATCTATATTTAATAGCTTCAACATAGAAATCAGCAAACTTTTCCCACATAAAGATCTTTAATTCTTTTTGGGCTTTGTTGAATTCATAATTTTCAGCAAACTTACCAAATGAAATGAGTAATTTATTTAACTCGCTTAATAGCCAATAATCAATATTTTTCAAATTTAGTTTAGTTATATCAAAATTTTTGTCCAACTCTTTTAAAAATTCTAAATCTTTACCTTCTTCTTTAGCCTTTTCAATGTTTAGCTCTAGCAATCTTGCTAAATTATAGAATTTATTTAAAAATCTGTAGCTAGCATCAATATCTTTCCATTGAAATGCATAATCTTCGCCAGGAACTCCCATTAAAGCCCATAATCTTAAAACATCCCCCCCTTGCTTAAAATAAACTTCTGCTGGGGAGACAGTGTTTCCCAAACTTTTACTCATCTTCCTTCCATCTTCACCTAAAATCATTCCATTAATTAGTACTTCAACCCAAGGAAGGTATTTTTCTTTATTGTTTAATATTTCTTCTTTTATTGTTTTGATGTTCTTTTCAATAGCTTCTTCTTTTTCTTTTCCTTCTAACTCATCAACTTTAATTAATTTTCCTTCTTTCATCAATTTATCTATTGCTAATTCTAGTGAAGTTCTAAAGATTGTGTAAAAAGCCCAAGTTCTTATAATATCTGTTCCTTGTGGTCTTTGAAATGTTGGGATAATTATTTTTGTCTCTAATCCGTGAATGTCTAAGTGAGTGTCATTGTATTTCTCAATAACTTCTTTTTTAACTTTTAGTTCAATTTTTTTGTTAAACTCTTTTGATTTAACTAATTCCCTTATTTTTTCTTTTAGTTCCTCTTCATTTAAGCCATTTTCATCCTCAATTAATCTAACAACAACTTTGGTTTCAGGTAAAGTTAGTTCTCCATCATCTTTTGTTAAGTAAGCTTTGTAATAACCATTAACATACAAAGGAGTTAAAGATGAATCAATCCAAACATCACAAATATCTTTTTCACCTTCCATAACTCCATTACATTTAGGACATGTTTTTGTCTTTAACCTAGGATCTCCTGGTGTTTCTATTGGTTCAATATAACCACAATTTTTACATTCAAAAAAAGGAATTGGCGTTCCAAAAATCCTTTGTCTACTTATAATCCAATCCCAGTCCATTGATTCAGCCCAATCTTTTAATCTTAGGAACATATGCTCTGGAATCCATTTCATTTCTTTAGCTAACTCAACAATTAGATCAGTAAAAGGAGTAACTTTAATAACCCATTGTTTAATTGGGATTAGCTCAACAGGTGTTTTACAACTACTTCTTTCAGTGTGTGCCAAAACCCTATGTTCAATTTTTTCAATTTTTTCAATAAAACCTTTTTCTTTTAACATTTCAATAATCTTTTCTTTTGCTTCTTTGATTGTCAAGCCATCAAAATATTGTGTGTTAATCATTTTTCCATTTTCATCAATTACTTTATATATTGGTAAGTTAAACTTCTGTTGCCATTTAATATCTTCTTCATCTCCAAAAGTACAAACATAAACAGCCCCTGTACCAAAATTAGGATCAACGCTTTCATCAGCAAAAATTGGAACTTCCCTGTCATATAAAGGTAATTTAACTTTTTTTCCTATTAGATGTTTATATCTTTCATCCTTTGGATGAACTAGAACACAAATACAAGCTGGTAGTAATTCAGGCCTTGTAGTTGCTATTTGAATAAATCCATTTTCATCAGCTAAAGGCAAATTAATGTAAACAAAAACTCCTTCTTTTTCAACATAACCTGTTTCAGCTTTTGCTAAAGAAGTTTTACATTTTGGGCAATAAAATACTGGAAACTCTTTTTTTTCCATTAATCCAACTTTAAATAGTTTAATTAAATTATCTTGTTGTATTTTATGAAAAATGGGTAAATAAGTTCTATACTCAAATCTCCAATCTGCACTATAAGCTAAGTAATCAAAATCTTTTTTCATTAATTTAATAACTTTTTCAGTCCATTCTTTTGCTAGTTTTAAGAATTCTTTTAGTTCATTTTCGTCTTTTGTCCCTCTTGGTATTTTATGATCTTTTTCAATTTTCAATTCTGTTGGCAAACCTTGTGTATCAAAACCTTGTGGTAGAATAACGTTAAAACCTCTAGCCCTTTTAAATCTAGCAATGAAATCAATCCAAGTGAAGTTTAAAGCGTGTCCCATGTGTAAATTTCCAGAAGTAAATGGTGGGGGTGTATCAAAGACCAGAGCATCTTTTCCCTCTTTATATTGCCAATATCTTTCAATTTTATTTTCCTTCCAATATTTTAAGATCTCCTCCTGTATCTCAACAGGATTAAACTTTTTTTTCATAAAAAATAAGAGACAAAATTTTTTATAAATTTTTTTCCATTATCTTCAAATAAGATAAAAGTTTTTCTTTAATTAGCTCTTTATTTAATTCAAATTCTACTTTCTTTTCCAATTTTTCTAAGTTATAACTTAGTACTCTCTTTTTAAATTCTTTAAATTCTTCCTTATCCATTACAATTTTAGTTTTTTGTGGAACATTATACTTTTCACAAAGTTCATCAAACTTTTTAAAACCTAATTTGTTAAAGTAATGGAAAAATCTTAATTTTGAATAATAATTAGCCCCTGTTTTAAAGAAAGAGAAATATTCATTAATATATCTAAAACTTTTTGAGGCCGAAATAATCATTCTTGGATTTTCTATTCTTAGACTACTTAACCAAAATAAGAAATAAGGCAATGGTGGAATAACTTTGTTTTCATAAATTGTTCCTTTAATTGGTTTCAACCCATAAAGATTTAATTGGTTTATTTCCCAAGTATTCAAAAATTCATTTGTTTTTTTAATATCTTTCCAAGTTTCTCCTAGACCTATTATTAAAGTAGCTCCTTTTTCTTTCTTTTCGGAATCAAGAAAATCATAAACTTTTTCAGCTACATTTAATGGTTTAGAAGGGGCTACAAATTTGTGCAATCTTTCATTAAATGTTTCTGTTGAAACTACTAAACCTTTAACATATTGTTTAATTTCATCCCAAACTTTTAATGGAATTATATTTAAATTAATCCAAATTGGTTCTTTGAAAATAAAATAAAGTAATTTAGTTATTTTTATTAACTCGGAATAGTCATTTCCTAATACTCCTCCTGTAAAATTTTCCAAATCAGCATTTAATTCTTTAATGATTATTGCTTCTGCAATTATTGATTCAATTCTTCTTTTTGAATAAAAAGCTTTTGCATTTTTTTGTGTTGATAAAAAGCAAAATTTACAATCCTTAATTGAACAAAACCAAGATCCAAAGATGGCTCTTGCAAATTTATACTCTAATTTATGGTTTCTCTTAAAAACTTCAAAAGCAAGTTTCCTTTGATCTTCTAATTCTTTTAAACTTATAGGTATTTTGTATGTAAAATTTAAAATCACAACGTCTTTCAATAAATAATTTTTTAAAGCTTATTAAAAAATTTTTGAAATTTATTTAAAGGTGTATAATATGGCAAAATTTGTTTTATATAAGTCTAGAATAGTAGAACAATATGAGAAAATTAAAGAAATAAGTGATATTGTTAGTTATAGTTACAAAACTAATCCTTTTATTGGTCAAATTATGGAATATTTATTGAAAGATGAAATAGAAAAAGGTAATTTATGGTTTAGTGTTAATACTAAATACACTATTTTCAAAAAGAATTTAAAACCAAAAATCCTTTTCTTTATGCAAGGAGAAAGCAAAGAAGAAGTTGAAAAGATTTTAAATAAAACAAATTTGTTTGTTGTTGATAATATAAATGACCTAAACACTTTACTAAGTGTGATTAAAGAAAAGAACCAAAAAATTATTCTGTTTTTGAGAATGAAGATTAGAGAACATACTGTAAATACTGGAAAATACTTTGTTTACGGGTTTAGCAAAGAAAAAGTAAAGGAATTGTTGAAGAATTTGAGTAAAGAAAAGTTGATAACTCTAGGTTTACACTTTCATAGAAAGACGCAAAATATTGGAGAATGGTTTTTAAAAGAAGATTTTGAAGA
>CAZGMV010000032.1:0-7318 GCA_964526875.1 Candidatus Woesearchaeota archaeon
TTTAATTAACTTTGGTAAGGTTTTACTTTCGTTATAAGCTCTAATAGCTATTAAGTACTCATCTAATTCATTTTTTTCTTTAACCATTTTTTAAAACAAAATCAATTAAACTTTTTAAACTTTCTTTTAGATTTCTTTTTGGTTGCCAATTTAAAAGTTTTTTAGCTTTTTCATTACTTGCAACTAATTTTTCAACATCTCCTTCCCTTCTTTCTATTATTTTATATTTAATCTGACCCAAATTTTTCTCTTTTAGGATCTCATTAAAAGTATTGACTACTTCTAAAACAGTATAACCCTTATTGGTTCCTAAATTTATTACTTCAAAATCATTTTTACTATGTTTTAAAAACTCGTAAGCTTTTAAATGAGCTTCTACTAAATCCAAAACATTAATATAATCCCTAATAGCAGTTCCATCTTTTGTGTTGTAATCATTCCCAAAAATGTATAATATTTTATCATCTTTCAAAGCTTTAATCAAAGCAAAAGGTAGGCCTTGTTCATTAGTAGGGAAAGAATAGTAGTTCCCAATAACATTAAAATATCTTAGGGCAATTGCTTTTAAACCTTTCCATTTTGAATACTGTTTAATTATTTCTTCAGAATTTAATTTTGAACTTCCGTAAGGATTTTCAGGATTTGTCTGGTGGCTTTCATCCACAGGAGTATATAAAGGATTTCCGTAAACGGCTGCTGTTGAAGAAAAAATTAAGTTTTTTACGTTATATTTGCTCATTAAATCAACTAAATTTAAAGTCCCTAATGTGTTATTTAAGAAATATTTTTCTGGGTTTTTAACACTCTCATTAACTTGAACATATGCTGCAAAATGAAAAATACTAATTATTTCATTTTCCTTAAATATTTTTTCTAATTCATCTTCATTTTTTAAATCAATCTCATAAAACATAACATTTTTAGGTATGTTTTCTTTTCTCCCATTTTCTAAATTATCGACAATAATTAGATTTTCCTTTTTAAAAATTTTATTATCTAAACAATAGTTAACAAAATGAGAACCTATATAACCACAACCACCAGTAATTAAAATTTTACCCATAATTAATTTTTTCTTTTTTCCAAAACTTTATAAATTTTTTCTCAACTCTGCTTAAATTAGTTTACAAACTAAAATAATAATGATGATTGGTGATGAGGTGAGAAAAATGAAGTTGCCAGAAGAACTAACAAACAAAGTTTATGAGTTGGTTGAGGTAGCAAGAAGTACTGGAAAAATTAAAAAAGGTACAAATGAAACAACAAAAGCTGTAGAAAGAGGTTTAGCTAAATTAGTTATTATTGCTGAAGATGTAGATCCAAAAGAAATTGTAATGCATTTACCTGAATTGTGTAAAGAATTAACAATACCTTATGTCGAAGTTCCTTCAAAAAAAGATTTAGGAGCTGCTGCTGGATTAAAAGTTCAAGCTGCTTCTGTTGCTATTATTGATGCTGGTGAAGGTAAAGAATTATTAAATGAAATTATTAATGCGATTAAAACTTTAGAAGAAGGAAATAAAGAGTAAAAATTAAATTTAGTTAGGTGATGTTAAATGGAAGAAGAGATTAAAGTTTTTAATAATACATTTCCAGCAATTGTTGAATCTATTGAAACTAGGACAGGAATGAGAGGGGAAGTAACGCAAGTAATTGTTAGAATTTTAGATGGGCCTGATAAAGGAAGAACTTTGAGGAGAAATGTAAAAGGGCCTGTTAGGATTGGAGATATTTTAATGCTAAGAGAAACTGAAATAGAAGCAAGACCTTTAAAAGTTAAAAAATAAAGGTGAGAGGAAAATGAAACAGAATGTAGATGAAAAAAAAAGACCAAAGCAAGTTATTAGGTTAATAGATAGAGATGTGGATGCTAGCTTTCCCGTTTATTTTGGCTTAACAAGAATTACAGGGATTAGTTGGTCTTTTGCAAATGCTATTTTAAAAGTTTTGAATATTGATAGAAATAAAAAGTTAAGTGAATTAAGTGAAGAAGAATTAAAAAAAATTGAAGATGTTGCTAGAAATCCAGAAAAATATAATATTCCAACTTGGTTGTTTAATAATCAAAAGGATTATTACACTGGAGAAAACAAACATTACATTAGTTCAGATGTTAAATTGAAAGTTGAATTTAATATAAGAAGATTGAAAAAAATTAGAGCATATAGAGGTATTAGACATGAATTAAATCTACCGGTCAGAGGACAATCAACAAAAACACACTTTAAACAAATGAAAAAAAGAGGTAAAAAAGGAGTCGTAATTTATAAAAAACAAGAAAGTCAAAATAAATCTAAATAAGATAGAAGGTGATAGAAATGGGAGATCCAAAAAAACCAAGGAAAAAATATAAATCCCCATTAAAACCATGGGTTAAATCAAGAATTATTGAAGAGAACAAACTAAGAAAAGAGTTTGGATTAAAAACAAAAAGAGAAATTTGGAAGGCAGTAACTTTACTAAAATCTTTTAGAGAAAGGGCTAAAGAGGTTACTAAACTAAAATCAGCAAAGGACCCAAATGCTGAAGTTTTAGAAAAAGAATTGTTAAAGACTTTAGTTAAATATGGTATTTTGTCAGAAGATGCTGAGTTAGATGATGTATTAAATTTAACAGTAAGGGATATTTTAAATAGAAGATTACAAACTTTAGTTTATAAAAAAGGATTAGCAAAAACAATAAAACAAGCAAGACAATTAATTGTTCACAAACATATAATGGTAGGAGATAAGGTAGTTAATGTTCCGTCATATTTAGTTAAAAAAGAAGAAGAAGAGTTAATTAAGTTCCATCCAAATAGTGAAAATTTAAAACTTTTAACTCAAAAAGTTGTTAAATTAGAGGAAGGGAACAATGAAACCGCACAAGCTTAAAGCTTGTTTAAATTGTAAGTATTTAACAGAAGGAGACAAATGTCCTTTATGTGGTTCAACTGATTTAACTACTAATTGGCAAGATGTTATTTTAATAGTTGATACAAACTCAAAACTTGCTGAAAAAACAAAAATTAAGAAAGAAGGTATGTTTGCACTATTCATTAAATAGGTGGTCAAAATGGAAAAACAGAAAAAGCCTTTAAGATGGGGTATTGCTCATATTTTTAGCTCTAAGAATAACACTATAATCCATATAACAGATTTAACAGGTAGTGAAACAATAGTTATTAAAAGTGGAGGAATGTTTGCAAAAAGTGATAGAGAAGAAGGAAGTCCTACAGTAGCAATGATTGCAGCAAAGGAAGCTGCTAGAGAAGCAATGGAAAAAGGAATTAATGCAGTACATATTAAGGTAAGGGCGATTGGAGGTCATAGAAGAATTTTCCATCCAGGACCTGGAGCACAAGCAGCTATTAGAACATTGTCAAAAAGCGGTTTAAAAATTGGAATGATAGAAGATGTTACACCAATTCCTCATGATGGAGGAAGAAGACCTGGAGGAAAAAGAGGAAGAAGAGCATAAACCTAATCATTCTTTATCAATAAATTCATAAAACTTTTGTTACTACTTTTTTATGGTTTTTGATAGGTTTAATAAAAAATTATTTTTAACCTTACTAGCTATTGTGTCCATAAATATAGGATATAGTTATCTAAATGGTTATAAAAAAGGTCATGAAAAAGGAAGGAAAGAAGCTATAGAAGAAGTCATTAAAGCTTATGAGTTTGAACAGGGTTTAATAGGAAATTTCTTACTAGACACACGTAATAACTTTGAAAAAACTCGCTATTTTTTAGAAAAAGAAAATCTTTATCTTTCTGAATTAGAACTTGCAGATTATATACCTTATGTTAGTTTTATTAATCCTTTTATTAATTCTTTTAAAATTAAAAGTTTTTATAAAAAATTAGAAAAAGAGAATGATAATAGAGAAGAGATAATATTTTATATAACAAAAGAAGATGAATTATACGGCTTTGGCGATGTTTATCTAGACAATTACTCTTCTTTTCCGAAAGATATAAAATACATAGAAGGAAAACTCTTTTATAGAATAGATAAATTGGAGAAATGTAATAGTTCTGGAAATAATAAAAACAAAATTTGTGCTATTATGGAAGATAAATGTTATTGTGTAAAACCTCATTATTTTAAATCTTATTACCTCGGAAAAATAATAAAAAAGGAAATTAATGAAGAAGAATTTTTTAAAGCTTTAAATACTTTTAGGAAAATTAAAGGAAATAAAAGAAGGTAAAAAAAAGAAATTGTTCAAATTTATGAAAAAAAAAGAAGGTCTTCTATCAGGGTTTAAAACAATTTTCAAAGAGAATAATGATTTATATCTAAAGAATTTGTCTCAAAAATATTATTTACTTAAACTTTTAAATGGAAATAGTGGAGAAAGTATTGATTTTAACCCACAACATATTACAAAAGCATATTTCCCAGATTTTAAAGATTTAAAATGGCAAACACTTTATAAAGAAAATAAAAATACAGGTGTTGAAAAAATTGTAATTGCAGGAATTAACCCTTATAATTCAAAAACTTTTGTAGTGGAAAAAGTTACAATTTTCCCCATAAAGGAGATAAAGAATTAGAAAAAGAAGTTGTTTTTAAATTGTATAATGTTGAAATCTGTAATAATAACAATGATCCTTGGAGTGAAATTTATTTGGATAAAAAAGGTAAAGAAGTTTGTTATTGTCCAACACCTAAATATTACTTTTATAATACTGAAAAAGGATTATCAGAAATAAGTGAGAAAGGTTATTTTAAAAGTTTAGTAGAAAATGGGCTAGATAAATAAAATTAAAAATAATCTAAAAGTTCTTCTATTCTTTTTAGTTTTTTATATTTATATTTTAACCAATTTTCAAATCTTTCTTTAGTAATTTTAACTCTAGAATTTTTAACTTCTTCCCAAAATTCTTTTTCCCTTTCTTTTAACAATGCTTTATTAGCGTATTCATGATTTAAATGATAAAAAGGAATTCCTAAATACAAAGCAGCTATCCCATCTTTTCTTAAACCATCACCAACTACTGCGATTATATTATCTAATTCAATTCTCAAGTCTTTTGTTCTTTCCTTTAAGATAATCAACTTTTTAAAATTTTCATTTCCCAGTTCTTTTTTTGCTATTTCATCTTCATATAGATCCATACTTTGCCCTAATTTGTAGTCTATATTTTTTCCAAAAGGTTTTAAAACATAATCTAAAATAGGTTTTACAACGTTTGAAAAAACTGCTATTTTATAACTCTTATTTTTTAGTTTTTTAATTGTTTCTAAAGAACTGGGTATTAAATAATCCTCAGGTTTTTCTTTTCTTATTGCAAAATAAAATATGAAAGTTTGTATCCAAGTCGTTAAAGTCTTTTCATTTATTCTTAGCCAATTACTATCTTTTGTTAGCTTAATATTTGCTTTTTCATCTTTTATATTATAAACAGCTTTTATTAGCTTTCTAACTCTTTCATAGTGTTTATCTTTTGATGTATGTTCATCTTTAATTTCATAATCACCTATAATTCTTTTTCTTTCATCATTAGCTTTTCTAATTAGATCTTCTTTAATTAAAGTTCCAAATACATCAAACAATATTATTTTCTCTTTTTTAGAAGACATAAAGAGCGTTAAGCAAAAAATTTATAAACAACTAGTAGTATCATTTTTTTATAAAGAAATTTATTTTTTATTTTTTGTAAGTGGAAGTTAGAGTAGGAAACTTTTATTTCAAAACTTATGAGAATTTAAATTTAAACATTGAAAAAGTAAATACAGAAACTAAAGTAGCTTATCCGTTAATAGAACCTTTTGCCTATGCTAATATTTATTGGAGAAAGGATATAAATTCTTTTTTTTATGAAGTTAAAGAAGTTGAATTAACTCAAGAAGAAAAAGAAGTTTTTGAATATGCTTTAGTGGAGATACAAGATTTGATTAGTGAAACTTATGAATCTTTAGAAAACTTACAAGAGAGAATTGCTTATTTAATTGATAATTTTAATACTTTTCTTTCAGTTTATCAAATAATAATCCCGGAAAGTAGTTATAATAAGATTCTTTACTATCTTTATAAAGAATTGGTTGGTTTAGGAAAAATAGAACCTATAATGCAAGATCCTTTTATTGAGGATGTTTCTTGTGATGGTTATAAGCTACCAATTTATTTGTTACATAAGAAATTTAACACAATACCAAGTAATTTGAGTTTTGAAGAAAATGAATTAGAAAAGTTTATTGAAAAATTGGCTCAAAGAAGTGGAAGATATGTTAGTTACTCAAAACCAATTTTAGACGCTACTTTACCAGATGGTTCTAGGGTTAATGCTACCTATTCAAAAGACATTACAACAAGAGGTCCTACTTTCACTATTAGGAAATTCTCATTTATCCCTTTGAGTCCTTTAGATTTGATTAAAAATAAAACTGCCAACGAATATTTTTTAGCTCTATTATGGATAGCTGTCCAATTTAAAAGGAATATCTTAATTATTGGAGAAACTGCAAGTGGAAAAACAACTTTATTAAATGCTATCTCTTTATTTATTCCAAAAACTTCTAAAATTGTTTCTATTGAAGATACGAGAGAAATTAATTTACCATTTGAAAATTGGATTCCTGCTGTTTCAAGAACAGGAGTAGGTATTAATAAAATAGGGGAAATCACTTTATTTGACTTGTTAAAAGCCTCTCTAAGACAAAATCCTGATTATATTATTGTAGGGGAAGTTAGGGGAGAAGAGGCTAATGTTTTGTTCCAAGGAATGGCTTCAGGACACTGTTCTTTTGCAACATTCCACGCTAATAATGTTAATTCCGTAATTTCAAGGTTAACCACCCCTCCAATCAATTTACCTTCTTCTTTAATTTCTTTACTAGATCTAGTAATATTAACTGCACATTATCCAAATAAAGGAAGAAAGATTAAAGAAATTGAAGAAATTTATTCGACTAAGGAAAAATTAATCAATCAAAATGTTATTGGGAAATATAACCCATTACAAGACCAATTTTTTATGAACCAAACAATTAATTTATTTAAAAAAATAGAAGATTTTTATGGAATAAGTGTGGAAGAGTTATGGAATGAACTAAAAATAAGGGCTAAGTTGTTAAAAACTTTATCTAATTTAAATATAGATTGGAAAACTTTTTCAGACATTGTTAATCTATATTATATCGACAAAGAAAAAGTATTAAATATGTTTTTAAAGGCTTACTAATGTTGTAAATAAAAAGATTAATATTGTTGTGATACTGATTGCTACTTGTAATTTTACATGAAGGTGCTTTTTTATGTAAGCATACATAGGATCATTCTCCTTATGTTAGTTGTTTATAAATTGTTTTCCCCTAATGGGCACCAGAA
>CAZGMV010000033.1:0-7315 GCA_964526875.1 Candidatus Woesearchaeota archaeon
TTCATCCTTATAATTAATAAAAAACGATTCTTTCCTTCTTTCTTTTAAATCCACAAAACCCTTATTTTTTAACCAATAAAGTATCTTTAGAACATTGTTTTTATTGATTTTTTTTGAATCTACTTCTTTTAATAAATCTGCCAATTCAATAGTAGATACTTGTCTATCCAAGATTTTTTTTAGAGCTTTTAATAATTCAATTTCTATTTCATCAAAATCATAATTCAAATAATTCATTTTAAATAATTAGCGTTAAGTTTTTAAAATTTAATTAAATTTTTCATTAAAAAATTAGAGTTTATAATTTATTAAATTGATATCTTCCCATTTTCTTTTTCTTCTTTCAGTAAAATAATAATATTTTTCACTATCAACCCAATCGTCTGGCCTTAAACCAGCTTTTAACGCTAGATGATTCATAAATAGCACTTCATCTGGAATCTCTTCCCAAACATCTGGCAAAAAAGTTGCTGAATAAAAACCTTTTTTAATAAAAACTCCAGGTTTTTTGTCTTTTAAAAAATCTAACCATTGTTTAACATTTCCTTCAAATTTTTTCATTGGAGTTAATAAAGAAATTTCAATTTCTACTAGATCTTTAATCCTATTTAGTTCTTTTTCAGTTAAAGGATTGAATCTTGGATCAAAAAAAGCCGCATTAATAGCATTAATTGAAACATCTTTGTAAACATCTCTAAAAGGTAAGATAGAACCAATACAACCTCTTAAATTGTTGTTAATAAATAAAGTAATGAAAGTTGCTCTTTTTTCTCCTTTTTCTTTTATTATAGGTTCTTTTCCGTATTTTAAATAATATAATATAGAATATTTAGCTATTTCAAACAATCTTTCCCAAGAAATTTGAGTTTCTTTAGAGCCCATAACAAGATGATATAATTAATTTTCTGAATTTTTATCATCATATGACAATTTTTTAATTAATTTTTTTCTATCTAAATTATAAAATTTTAATTTTTCTTCAATAACCTCTTTTGGGACTAAACCTTTGATAACTTCAATAACCTTTTCATCTTTCAAAAAAATTACTTGAGGTTCTTCTTTATCATAATACTCAAAGAATATCTCCAAAGAATTTAATTTTTCCATTTCTTTAATTAGTTTTTTTGATAGGTTGGAGTAATCAAACAAAACCAAAATAACAAAACCTTTATTTTTATATTTTTCAATGATTTTTTTCTTTTCTTCTTCCATTTTATCTTTTTTTATTTTATCTATCAAAAAACAAAGCTATTAGAAAGAATATTGTAAAAGTTATTACAAGAATTAAAAAGGTTCTAAAACTTAAAAAATGTGTAAAAATGAACATAGGAAAAAAAAATAAAGAAATGATAAAAACAAAAAGAAAATGATCGAAGTCTTTCTTCATTTTTATCCAAAAATTACTTCTAATAGTTTCTCTAAGAAATTTCTTTCTATTTTTTCTCCAGTTATTTTTTCACCTAATTTTTTCAAAGCTCTTGAAGGTTTTGAATAAGGTTTATAATAAACCACAGGTTCTGTAAATGCTAAAGCTTCTAGAACACTAATTGAAAAAGGAATTTGTGCTAAAACAGGTAATTTTGAGATATCTTCTATTTCTTCTTTTTTAATTTCGAAAGCTTGTCCTAGTACTCTATTAAGAATTATTCCTTTTAGTTTATTATCTTTTTCTTCCTTTTTAATTTTTCCAATTAAAGCCATTAAATTTGAAATTGAAAAATAATCAGGATTAGAAACTAAGATAATCTCATCAGCAGCATCTAATGCCATTTTAGTTTCCCAATTCATGTTAGGACTTGTGTCTATGATAATGTAATCATAAATGTCCTTTAAAGGTTCTAAAGCTTTTTTTAGATCAAACTCTTTAGTATTAACTTCTTGTCCTACTCTTCCAGCAATTAAATCGAAAAACCTTGTTTTTTCAATTGCATGTTCTAAAGAAAGGTTTTCATTATTTATTACATCTTGAATACTAATACTTGGATTTACAATCCCTATATTTAAAGCCAAATTAGGAGCTGAAATGTTTCCATCAATTACTAGAACTTCTTTTCCTAAAAATCTCTTTAAAGCAGCTGCTAAATTAACAGAAACAAAAGTTTTTCCGACTCCCCCTTTTGTTGAAGCAATTGCTAAAACTTTAACCATTTTACATCACCTCTTCTAAATTTAACAACATTCTTTTTTTAATAATATTTAATTCCTCTTTATTATATGTTCTTTCTTGCTCAGGGATTTGTAGAATCTTTCTGTATTCTTCTTCTAACCTTTCTTTTAAACTTTCATTAATTTGTTTTAATATTAAGTAAGTCTTTATTTGTTCAATGAATTCTTCCTTTTTATCTATATTTTTTAATTTTGATGCTAAATCTGGGCTAAAAACATTTTTAATCCATTCATAAAAATGAGGTTTATGGTAATTAAAAGTATTTTCATCCACTTCTTCCAAATATTCCACCAATTCTTCAAGATTTGATAATGTTTTTCCATCTATTGTGTTAAATTTCTTATTTTCATTAACCATTTTTATTATGTATGCAAAAATAATTTAAAAAAAATTATAACTACTTTTTTGGAATAAAACATTCTTTTATAACAGAGGTCTTATTTTCCTTTTTAATTATTTTGTAATAAGCAAAAACTTTGTAATATTTGTAATAATCATGAGCTAAATAATTATCACAAGATATTTTTTCAAAATTTTCAAAGTTTTGGTTTAATATTTTTAATTCTTGTAATTTGTCAGTTTGGTAATGTTGATTAGTCAAAGGAAAAGTAATAAAATTGTTTAAACTTACTAGAAAAATTAAAAACATTAAAAAGTCTATTATGGAATACATTTTATTTTTTAATTATTTTTATTTTTCATTAAGTTTTTCTTCAATTCTCAATAGTTCATTTAGTTTTACAGTTCTTTCTCCACCAACAATACCTGTTTTTATTATTGGAGCTTGGAAACCTACTGCTAAATGAGCTAATATATTATCCTCAGTCTCTCCACTTCTATGACTTATGATAGCCACTTTATTGTTTTTGTTTAATAATCTAATTACTTCCCATGTTTTAATTAAAGACCCGATTTGATTAGGTTTTACTATTGACCCACTTATTTTGTCAATCCTTTTCTTTAACAACAAAGGATTGGTACAAATAAAATCGTCTCCAACAATCCAAGAGTTTGTTTTTCCTTTTAAATATTTAAAACCATATTCATCATTTTCTTCTACAGGATCTTCAACATATTTTAGATCAAAAAGATCAATTAATTCTAAAACATAGTGATACTGCTCTTCCTTACTTAACATTTTCCCATTTTTCTTATAAAAGTAATAACCATTATCAAACAGTTCACTAGCAGCTAAATCTATTCCTAAATCAACTTTATAACCATTAAATTTAATTAGATCATAAACAAATAATAAAGCTTCTTCATTTTTTATTGAAACTGCCCAAGCACCTTCATCAGTTTTAGCTGCAATAAAACCATGAACTTTTTTTAACAAAACTTCTTTCATTTCTCTATGAATTTGTGCATTAATAAAGTAATTTTCCCTAAAACTCTTATAATTTGGTAATAAAAGAATTTCTTGAATGTCTATTGAGTTTGGAGAATGAGCTCCCCCTCCAACAACATTTCCTAAAGGTTTAGGCATCTTCACTTTTTTTCTTTTAAATAAGGAACTAAACAAGAATTCAAAGACTTCTAAATCATTTAATTTAGCGAAATATTTTAATAAAGAATATTCCAAAGATAAAATTGTATTCCCTCCAACTAATTGTTTATTTTCACTTTTGTCCACTTTTTCTAAAATTTTTTCAACTTCTTCCAAATCTTTAAATTCTTCTATTTTAACTTTTTTTATCTCATTTAAAACTTTTTTAACTCTTTTTAAACCATTTTCTATACCATCGCAAGCAAAAGCATAGACTTCTTTACTTCCAGTACTTGCTCCTGAAGGTGTTGAGGAAATCGTTTTTATATTTTTTTCTTTATCTTCTATTTCACATTCTACTGTTTTTTGACCTCTTGAATTTAAAATAATTCTAAATTTTATATCAAACATAAAATTTTTTTAAAAAACATATTAAAAAATTGTGTATTCTTTTTTTAGTTAATACTACTTTTTCTAAATATTTTTTGTTTATTGAGTTATTGTGCAACAGCAAACAAATTCAAACAATTCTAACATAGATTTGCCCCCTTTATTTACGACTCCTGAGGAATTGTGGGGGGAAGAAGTAGCTAGATTTCTATTTGAAAATGAATTACAAAATAATAGATTAGGATTTAGTGCAGATCCTACAAAACCAGTAGATGAAGCTGTTTGGGATGCTGCTAGACAAAGTATTGGTAATATAGAATTTGGTCCTTTGCATAAAAGAGGAGGACAAAATGGAGTTGGGTGGGAAGATCAGACTCAAGAAAACTTCCTTAAAGCAGCTAAACTTTTTTTAGACAATCCAGGAATTAATCCAACAATTCATGGACCTGTAGATATTAATTGGATGGGTCTTAGTAATGAAGGATTAAAAGATGATATAAAAGAAAAAGAAGTAGAATGGGTTAAAAAAAATATTGTCGGTTTAGATGATGAAGGAAATTTAAGAGAAGACTGGAGTTTAAAGCCAATATTTAATGTTATAGAATATAAAAAGCAAAAGGGTTTGTTAGATAAAGATTTTAGAACACCTATTGTTTTCCACGCAAGTCCAGCTATTGGAAAAGATTTTAAAATAGTTGGTGATTATTATGTTGATAAAGAAAAAAAAGATGTTATAGCTTTAGTTGATGAAAAAACTGGAAAATTACTTTATGCAGGTAGTAGGAGTGATTTAGAAGAGAGAGGATTTAGTGATAAAAATGAGTTAAAAAAACACTTAGAAGATTCTTTGTATTTTTCTGCTAAATCTAATTTAGCTGAGAAAGTGCAACAAATAGATAAAATTGAATCTCAGAAAAATTTGTTAAACAAGATTTACAATATTGTCAAGTCCAAAGATGAATTAAATGAAGAAGAACTAAAGCTTATTGCTAATAAAAATATGGAATTACATAATTTAGGTATTAATCTAGAAGATTTCTTAGAAGTTAAAGAGGACAATGTAGGATCTAAAAAAAGTATTACTGCAAAAATAAAAAATAAAGACCAATTATTACAAAAGATTGAACTTACTAAAGATTTTATTCTACCAAGTATTGAAAAAAATGTAAGTTTTACCTTAGAAGATACTGTAAGAGATTTTTACAAACATTTAGATGAAAACAAAACAAAAGAATTTGAAGAGAGAATAAAAGAAATAAAAAGTAAAGGTAATAATGAGTCTTTATTAAAAACTGTTAAAGAAGAAGCTTCAAAACTTTTAAAAGAAGTTCAAGAAAATCCTTTTAAAGTTAAAGATTTAGAAGAGGTTGCTTTAGAAAAAGCTAGTGATTCTATTGCTGAAACAGCTTTAGCCTTTTATAAAAACCCTAAACTTAAAGAACATGCTTTTGTTGCAGTTGAAACTTTTTTTCCTGAAGATTTCTTTTCAACAGGAGAAGATATGAAAAAATTAATTGAAAAGTCTAGAGAGAAATTTGTTAATAAATTAAAGGAACAAGGAATTAGTGAAGAAGAAGCTAAAAAAATGGCTGAAGAATTAATTGGAATTACTTTGGATATGGGTCATTGGAATTTATGGAAATCTAGAGATCCTTCAGTAGATGATGAATGGTTAGCTCAACAAGTTGAAAAAATTGCTCCTTACGTTAAACATGTCCATTTGACAGATAATCTAGGAGTAATTGATACTCACCAAGAAATAGGGACTGGAAATGTGCCAAATAAAAAAGCTTTAGAAGTGTTGTTAAAAAAAGGAAAGTGGAAAGAAAAGCCAGGAACAATTACTGTCGAGTGGGGCAGTCCTTTTGGTCCAAATGGTAAACAACCTAGTAATAGGGAAAATTGGATTGCTAGTATAAATCCTTATTTTGCCAAAGTTAGGGCTTATAGATTAGAAACTGGCACAAAATACAACCCAAAAAAATTTGATTCTCCTCAAGGAATATATAACAAACTTATTCAAGACTATTTCACTTCTTTCTTGAAATGATATGTAAAAAAATTATTTAATTTTATTCTGTAAAACAAATAAATATTTATAAAAAACAAGTATATGTGTTTAAAGATGATAAAATGACACACAAAAAATATGAAAAAACTAAACTTGTAGAGAAATTTTTAAATAAATTGTCAGCTTTACATAAAATGGTAAAAGGAAATTATTCTAGTATGGGCTTATCAAATTTAGATCTTAGTGATGCGAATCTTCAAGGAGCAAACCTTTATGGGGCAAATCTTGAAGAAGTAAACTTTAGATAAGCAAATCTTAAGAAGACAGATCTTAGATAAAACAAATTTCTACGAAGCAGATCTTTTCAGAACATATTTTGTAGGAGCATATCTTAATAAAACAAAATTTTAACAGAAAAAACTAAATATTAAAAACTTAATTTTTCTTTTTCATATTTTATTTCACGAGATTAAAAAATTCGTTAAAAAATCCAATTCATTTACTACTTTACAATAATAAAAAATCTTTATTATGTTTATTAAGAAATTTTTTCTATTGTGGTAGCAAATAAAAGAAATAGTTTGTTTTTTGTATTTTTCGTGTTGTTTTTTTTGCTTTTAGGAATAATAAATTCCAAAATTTATGACCTAAAATTAAAGAATGAACTGGAAAAATATAAAAAATTGAAAAATTTACAAATACAACCCCTTTCTATTAATACTTTTATTACGCCAATAGACACTAAAAAAGTTAATGCCACTTTATGTGTTAAAGAAAAACCTGAAAAGTATTTAGTATATGACGAAAAAAATAAATGTTATTGGATATCTAAAGAAATCACTTTAAAAGATTTGGCTAGTTTAGAAGATAAAACAATAATTACTACTCCAAAAAAAGTAGAACCTCTTATGTTTGATGCCATTCCTGCAATTTCTGGAAATTTAAGTTTATATATTATTGATAAAAAATTAGAAAATATTGATATAGACAGTGATAATGAAATTTTAATAAAAGCAATTCCTTACTTAAATTCAAGTTTAGGAAAAAAAGGAAATGTTACTGTCGCAATTATTGATAGCGGGATTAGTGATAATATTTGGTTTTCTAATGCAAATATCGTTAAATTAGGAACTTATTATGATATTGTTTCTGGGGATTGTGTTTATGATTATTCAAACTATCAGGATGAAGATGGTCACGGAACTCATGTAATTTCTTTATTCCATTCAATAAATCCTTATGCAAAGATAATTGCAATTAA
>CAZGMV010000034.1:0-7114 GCA_964526875.1 Candidatus Woesearchaeota archaeon
GGATAATAAAGAAAAACTTTTTTCTTTAAATTACAGAAAAGAAAATAAAAATTTCTTTATAGATCAAATAAAGCAAATTTATAATATCCTAAACAATTATAAAATATTTTATTTAGAAAATGAAAAAAGAGAGGTTTTAGGTGTTTTTGTAATTACCTTTTTAAATCCTCAAACAATTCAAATAGCTTTTTACGTCTTAGACCCTTCTTTAGATGAAAATATTTTATTAGAAATAATTGGTTCTTTTTTAGATTTTTTAGAAAATTTTGCTAAAAAAAATAATGTTAAACAAATCTTTGCAGGTGTTGATTATTACAATGATGATTTATTCGAGAAAATGATTGAAAAAGGGTTTGTTGCTATTTCTTATAAGATGTTGAAAGAGATAAAATAAAAATTATTTAATTTTAAACTTTCAAATCTTTGGCTTTTCCTCCTCTTAATCTATCTGCTAAAGCTAATAAACCTCCTTCTAAGTATTTTACATTAAAACCTTTATAAAGTAAGTAAAGCATAGCTCTAATTGCTCTATCTCCAACAGGACAAGCAGTAATTATTATCTTATCTTTTGGCAATTTATCTAAATTATCAGGCAATTCTTTCAAAGGAATATTTAAAGTAAAGCTAAAACCCCAAATTTTAGTTTCGAATTTTTCTCTTATATCTAATAAAATAGCTTTTCCTTCATTTAATAAATTAATAGTTTCTTCTACATTAATTTTTGTTTCTTGAATTTTTTTTAGATTAAAGCTTTTAATTAATTCATCCATAGAAAAAAACAAGAAAAAAATTTATAAATTAAAATTAGGTAACACCTAAAATCATTTTTCTTTAATTTTTATTTCACTAAAGTGTTTTAAGAAATCACTAGTTAATTCATCTTGTATTTCAAATTTCTTACCAACAAAGTAAAAAATTAAGGCAAATAATATTTGGATCAAAGTAAAAATGTAAAAGGCTTTAAATAGATCTAATCTTAATAGAATAATTACTCCATAACCAATTAAATAAGAGAGAATTAGGACAAATTCTTTATAATATAACTGTTCAGCTCCTTTTTTCTTTAAAAGAGAATAGAACCATCCTATATAGGGTGTGTTTATTAAAGATAAAATTATCCCATTAGTTAAGAAGGCTAAAGAAATTATTCTTATAGAAGTTGCAAAGTATATGTGGAGATATAAAGAAATTAATAACAGAAAACCAACAATTGCTAAAGTATAATCTTTAAATTTATCTATTCTTCTAGATAAATAAAAAGACAGTAATAAAGTTAAAATATTTGATAAGCTTAATAGGAAACCAAAATCTTTTAAATCACTGTAGGAACTAACCAAGACAAGATAAAATAATAAGGCTAAGATAATGTAAAATCCTTCAAAAAAGAAAAGAATTAAAGCTTTAAAGTCAGGTTTTCTTTTAATTCTCAAATTAATTTTTGTTATCTTATTTGTTTTTTTAAATTCACTTAATAAATAAAGGACTAAAACTAAAATAACTAAAGCGATTAAACCAAAAAAGGACCTAAAACCAATAAAAACAATTAAAATTGATGATAAAAATGGAAAAATGGCTTTTACAATTGAAATTAGTAAATCAACAAAAAATTTTTCTTCAACTTTTCTTTTTATTGAACCAAATAGAGAGATTGATAAATGTAAAGGGACCCAATAATAAACGATAGAAAAAGATGCAAAAAAAGCCAATAAGAAAATTAAATAAGGGTTTTGTTTTAAATCAATAAATTTCAATAATAACATCTGAATTATGAAAGCAAGGATTGAAATAAAATAGGCTCTTTCTAGACCATATTTTTTTAAGAAATTTTTTACTGTTAAAGAAGCTAAGATTCTAAAGATTGAAGAAAATAAAAGTTGATAAAGAATTGTATAGTAAAAACCCAAGATTTTAAAAATGTAGTAAGGAATAAATAAACCTCCACTAACCATTAAAATCGCTCTCAAAAAACAAAATAAATAAGTGTGTTTAACTTGTTCAGAGAATTTAAAATTAAAATGGATGAGAATATTGTGGTTCAAAAAATTTTTCATTAAAAAGCTAAAACAAAAGCTTTTAAAGATTTTTGTTATTACCTGCCTAAAATAAAGGGCCGGTAGTTCAGTGGTAGAACGTACCCTTGGCAGGGGTGAGGCCCCGGGTTCGAATCCCGGCCGGTCCATTCAAAATTCTTTGTTTTTAGCTTTTAAACCCCTTATGTTGGACAATCTTTTAAAGCAGTGTCAACTGATTTGTTATTTAAACAAGAAAATTTATTTTTTCCAAATTCTACAATTAATGCGTGATATTCATTAAACAACTTAACTTTTTTCTTTGTATTCAAAAAATTAAAAGTTAATTCAAAGCTTAATCTTAATAAGTTGTAATTCTTAATTTCTTTACCTAAAAATTTCAAAATCAATTTTTTAGTGTAATTATCAACAACAAATACAGGCCTTTCAAAGGCATATAGCAGAATAGAATCTGCAGTTTCTTCTCCAATTCCTTTAATATTTAACAGTTCTTTCCTTAATACGCTAGTGCTTTCCTTATTTATTCTTTTTTTGTTTTCTTTGTAATAATTTAATAAATTAAATAAAGTGTTTATTTTAATACTTGCAAATCCACTTGGTTTAATTAATTTAACTATGAATTCCTTATTTTCTCTAATTTCTTCAATTAGCTTTAAAGAAATTAGATTTTCTCTTTTTAGATTATTTAAACTTTTTTCAACTTGTTTCCAAGAAGTATTTTGCGTTAAAACTGCCCCAATTAAAATCTCTAATATTCTTTTTTCACCTTTAAAAGAAGAAGGCCACCAATATTGTTTACCATACCTAAAAAACAGCTTAAAAAAAGTTTTATAAACAAAATCTTTCAAATCAAAAAAACCAATATTTCTTTTGTTTAACTCTTTTATTAACCAATTATTCAATTCTTTAATTTTTTCTTTTTCTAATTCATCAACAACAACTTCTTTTAATTTCATTTTAATCTAAAAATTCTCTTTCGAATTCTCTGTCCAATAAAAAATTTAATATTGTTATTGTTTGGCTCGTAAAATAAACAACATCGCTTAAAGAAACTAGTTTAGGTTTAAATCTCTCCAAATTCTTTATATCTTTTTTACTAAAACCTTCATGATCTCCTATTAAAAACATTGTTCCTTCATTAATTTCATTATTGTTTATTAGATTAACAATGTCCTCTCCTTTTTTATCTAGAATAAATAATTTACCTTTTATTCCTTTTTTTTCAAACTCCTCAAATTTTTCTCTTAAAAATTCATTTAAATTTTTCTTTTCAATAAAAACACCTGGCAAAGCTTCAATTTTTTTGTTTTTTTTATATTTGCCTAAAGCAATTCTTAATAAATCTGCTAAATCTTTTTTTGAAAAAGGCGTTTCTTTTTTTGGAATTATTTGAATATGTTTTATTGGATCTGGCGGACCAGCTAGAAATAAGTTTAGCTCAACGTCTTTTCTTATATTTTCAGAAACAAAAAGAGAGTGGATAATGGAATGAATTAATATATCTAGCCTACCTTGTCTTAAATCTTTGAAAGAGGGAGAGCTCCAAGCATGTTTGGAATAAACAATAAAAATAAATTTTCCCATGTTTTTAACTTTTAACTTTACTTAGCTTTCATTTGACCTCTACTTGATCTTGTAGCCCCCTTACCAACTCCAGAGTGTTGAACTACTTTTCTTGTTGGAACAAATTCTCCCAATCTATGTCCAATCATTTCTTCTGTAATTGTTACAGGAACAAATTCATTTCCTCTATAAACTTCAATTGTCAAACCTACCATTTGTGGAAGAATTACCATATCTCTTGCATGAGTTCTAATTTTTCCTTTGTATTTTCCAGCTCTTTTTAATTCAACTTTTTTTAATAACTTAGAGATTTGACTATTAAACCCTAGTTCTAAACCTCTTAAGATTTTTCTTCTTTCTCTTGCTTTTAGTAATTGAGCAAACTCTTTTAAGTCCATTTTTTGAAGTTCTTCTAAACTGAAACCTCTATATTTAAATTCTCTACTCATAAAGCAAAAGATTGGAAAAACTTTATAAAGTTTCATTAAAGCCACTTATTTGAATATAAAAAAATAGTTAGCAATTTAAAATGGAATTCCTAGCTTTTGGTTGTACTGCAAATTTTAAAGAAAGTGAGTTATTAAAGAAAAAAGTTAATAAAGTAGTTGAAAAACTGAAAAAAGAAGGGAAAATTAATGATGAAGTAATAAATAATCTTGTTTTTATAACTTCTTGTGCTGTAAAAGGCCCAACTGAAAATAGAATTTTAAAAATAGCAAATGATTTAAAAGAAAAAGGGAAACAAGTAGTTATAACAAGTTGTTTGGCTTTGGCATATCCTGAAAAATTAAAAAAATCTGGTTTTCTACTAATTGGAGAGAATTTTTTAAGGGAAGAAGAGATTGAAAAACTTTTATTAGGGCTAAATAGGGAAAAAGTTTTAACTAATAAGGAATTTAAAGATAAAAAGGAAAGATTGGAATTAACAGGAAATCAGCAAGAAATAATTGAGATTAATAGAGGTTGTTTAGGAAATTGTAGTTATTGTGCAACAAAATTAGCAATTCCTGGTTTTTATTCCTATAGAACAAAGGAAATAGTTAATTTAATAAAAAGGGCTTATGAAAAAGGGGTTAAAGAAATTTTACTTACAAGCCAAGATACTGGAGCTTTTGGTTTGGATAACAAAGAAAACTTATTGTTTTTAGTTAGAAAAATAAATGATTGGTGGTTCTCTTTAGAAAATAAAAGAAATGATTTTTTTATTAGAATTGGAATGATGAATCCTAATTTTATTAAAGGATTTATTGATGAATTGTTAGAAGAAATGGAAAAAGGTTGTTTTTATAGGTTTATTCATCTACCAATACAAAGCGGAAGTGATAGAATATTAAAAAAAATGCAAAGAGGTTATAATGTAAAAGATTGGTTAGAAATTGCTAAAAAAGTCAAAGAAAAAGGTTTTACTTTGGCGACAGATATTATTGTTGCTTATCCTGGTGAAAATGAAGAAGATTTTAGAAAAAGTTTGGAATTATTTGATTTAGTTGATATAGATGTAGTTAATATCTCAAAATTCTGGCCAAGACCTAAAACAAAGGCTTATGAAGAATGGAAAAAATTTAAAATAGATGACAAAATAGCAAAAGAAAGAGCTAAAAAATTAAAGGAAAAATTTGAAGAAAAACTAAAAGAAATCAATGAAAAATATTTAAGAAAATATAAAACAACAAATGTTTTATTTAATGAATATGATGAAAAAAGGGAAAGTCTAAAAGGCAAAGATTTGTATTACAAACAAATAATTGTGAAAATCTCAAAACAAAAAGCGAAAAAATTAATTTGGAGTTTAAAGGAAGTTGAATTGGAAAATTTTGTTTTTAACAGTTTCTTTGGAAGATTAAAAAATTAAAAATAAAAAAATAAACTAAAAAACGAATTTAGGCAAATAAAACCTTCTAACTTCCTCTTTCTTACCTTCCCCCAAATATAAAACCTTAAATAACCCTTTTTCTTTATCAATTTCATAACTAAACAATTTTTCCTCATAATCTTCAAGATTCTTAATATATTTATTAACTAAATCATTTTCAGTAATTAAGCAATCTATAAATAGATCAACGTCAATTTTCTTTTCTTCTAACAGAATCAAGATTTCTTTAAAGAAATGTTCAATTTTATTTTTGTTTAAGCCTTTTAATAGCATTACTAGAACTTCTGGTTGGAATTGTTTAACTTGTTCAATATTAAACTCTAGATTACCTAAAAAAATTATTTCAAAATTTTTCCCATTTTCAATTAAATTAGGGATTAAGGAACTTAATAAAACAAGGTTTTCTTTATTTTTTAAGGTTAAAAAACATATTTTGTTATAGTTCTCAATTAAAGCTTTACCAATTAAAAAACCTTCATAACTTTCCTTAATTAATTCTTTTTCCATTGTAATAAACAAACAAAAGATTTATTTATAAAGTTTTAATAATGGAAATTAAAGGTGGATAAAAGAGATCTAAGGAAAATTCTATTAAAACAACAGAAACAATTCTTTAACTTTATTAAAAAGGAAAATATAAAAGAAATTGAAGGAGTAGGTCATTTTTTAATTAAAACTGGAAAAAACTATTCTTTAGTTTTATCTCAAAACCCTACTAATTTTTTTAGTGAATTGAAAAAACAAGTTTTTCTACCCTATTCAAAACTAATTGAATTAAAAAAAGACAACATTTTTAGTTTAAATATTAAGAAAAAAGAAGTTTATGACTATGTTTTAACTAAAAAAAGAACTTTTTTAGATGTCTCTTTTTCAAAATTAAGTTTCTTTAACAGAGGTTTAAAAGGAATAAAGGAAGAATTAAATTATTTAAATGATGTCAAAATCAATTATAAGATTGAAGATTTATTGAATGATAAAAGAAAAGCTTATGAACAGATAATTGACATGTACTATTTATTCAAAGAAAATAAAGCTTTTGAAGAACAAATTTATTTCTTATTGAGTTTGGGAGTATTTGGGATTAACAAAAAAGAATTAGAAACCAGTAAGGCAATTTCTACTTATGACTCAACAATAGCTAACTTTTTAGAGGAAAAAATTGAGGAATATGAAAGTTTGGAAGAAGTGGAGTTTTTTTACTTAAGGAATAAAGGAAACACATTTTTAATTTTCTTAATACCAAGTGAAAACTTTGAATTTGAATTAGTTGAAGTTATTGAAAATAATGGAAGAAAATTAATATTTAAAGATTATGAAAGATTAAAAATAAAAGTTAGAGAGCCAAACACTTCTGGAGCATTTTTTGCAAGCAAATTAGCTGTTTTAGAATACTTAGAAAAAATAAAAAGAAAAGGAAAAGTAGTAATTTTTAGGTTAATTAATAACTATCAAATTCATTTAGGTGTAGTTTTAGTAAGAGAGAGTGTTAGAGAAGCTTTAAAAAATAAAGACTTAAGTTTTAAAAATAAGGAAAAAATTATAGAATTGTTAGAAAGATTTAATGTTGATTGGAGATTGAGTTCTTTATTAAAAAATGAATTTAAGCAGAAAAGAATTACTGATTTTATTCTTTAAGTAACCACTTCCA
>CAZGMV010000035.1:0-6804 GCA_964526875.1 Candidatus Woesearchaeota archaeon
TAACTTTCTAACTCCTCTAGCAATAAAAAATAATCAAAATCTTTTAAATTCTCAAAATCCTTTTTAGTGATTTTTAGAGAATTTTCTATTTTATTTAGAAAATCTTCATTAATTTTTAAATACTTAAATTTCTTTCCCTTTATTATTGCTAGAAGTTTTAATGTCTTTAGGCCAAGAAAATGCTTTATCTTCTTTTCTTCTTCAATTAGATTAACTAATTGTTCTTTTTTTATTGTTAAATAGTTTCCATTAAAACTTTTAACTTCAATAACAACTGCAAAATATTTGTTTAGTGCAATAACATCCACTCCTTTAGTAGAAATTCCTTTAGGTATTATGTAGAAGTATTTACTTAACTTATCCCTAACAAGTTTTTCTGCTAAATAACCTTTAACTTTTTGCTTTATTCTCATTTTATATCCCGGGGACTAGAAACCCGTTTGTCACTTATCCATAGGGCCGCTGGTCCCCGGGTTTAGAAAAATGTTTAAAAATTTTATAAAATTTGAATTGTTTAAGGTCTTAATAAAATGTTAAATAGTGTTTTATTAAAAAACTTTAAAAACCATAAAGAAAGTTTAATTAATTTTAAGGAAGGTTTTAATGTAATTATAGGTCCAAACGGGGCTGGAAAGAGTAGTGTTATAGAGGCAATAGTTTATTCTTTATATGGGAGTAAAGAATTGAAATATAAAAAAGAAGAATTGAATTTAGAAAAAAGTTTGGAGAATAAATTTGATATTTTATTAGAGTTGGAATTTAAAGGAAAAAAGTTTAAACTAAATAGAAGTTTTAAAGGTTTGAGATTAAATAATATTGTTATTAAAGAAGAGGAATTAAAAAAAATATTTTCTTTAAGGCTTTTAAGAGGTCTAATAGTAATGCAAGATGAAATTAAAGAACTAATTAACCAAGAAAAAGCTTCTGAAATATTGAGTGAGATTAGTGGTGTTAATAGTGTAATAAGTTTTATTGATTTTCTGAAAGAAAATAAAAAAGAAGTAAAAAAAGAAAAAGAGAAATATGAAAGTTTAATTAAACAAAGTAAAGAAAATTTAAAAGAACTTGTTAAAGATAAAAATGAAAACGAATTTTTAGATGAATTAAAAAAAGAAATTAAAGAAATTGAGGAAAAAATTAAAAAAATAGAAATTAAAGAACAGAAGATTACGTTAAAGTTAGAAGAGTTAAAGAAAAAAATTGTTGAAACTAAAGAAAAAATTAAAAAAATAGAAGAAAATGAAAAGGAAATTAAAAGATTGGAAAAAATAACGATTGCTTTAGAAAAAGAAAAGGAAAGTTTAGTTAAAGAAGAGGGAAAATTGAAAAAAGAACTAGATAGATTAAAGGAAGAATTAAAAGATAAAGAATTAGTAATAGATAACTATAAAAAAATAAAAAAAATTGAATTGCTTAAAGAGAAAATTAAAGAAATTAAAGCATTTTTAATGGATAAAAAAGATTTAGAAAGAAATCTTGATGAATTAAAGAAGGAATTTAAAGAAAAAGAAGGTAAATATTTAGAATTATTAAAAATTACTGAAAATTTAAAAGATTTTGATTTAACTTACAAGGATTTTTTGAAAGTAAGAGGGTTCATTGAAAAAAATAAAGAAATTCTAAAGGAAAAAGAGAAAATTCTAAATTATTTCAATAAATTAGAAGAGTTCAAAGTTTTAAAGGAACAATTAAATAAGAAAAAATACATATTTAGAACAAAAATTGAGGAGTTGCTTAAAAATAAAGATAAATTAAAAGGGGATAAATGTCCTTTATGTTTAAGGAGAATAGATCAACATAGTAAAGAAGAAATTGAAAAAGAGTTTAATGGTTTGATTGAACAATATAAAGAAAAAATAAACAAGATTGAAGAAAAATTAAGCAAAATTGAGGAATTGCTTAAAAAAGAGAAAGAAATAAATGAAAAATATTACTTAACAAAGCAGCTAGAAGAATATTTAAAAAAGGAAAAAGTGTTTGAAAGGAAACTAAATTTGATTTTGGAAAAAGTTAAAAACAATGAAGAATTTAAGAAGATTAAAGATTTTGAAGAATTAAAAATAAAAAAAGAAGAGAAAGAGAAAGAACTTGTAAAATTAAAAGAAAAATTAAATAGTCTAAGTGAACAAATGAAAGAACTAGAAGAAAAAATTAAGCTAAAGAAAGAGAAAGAGAAAGAACTTGAAGATTTAAATAAGTTATTGGATGAACTAAATGAAAATAATTTGGAAAGTAAAAAAGAAGAAATTATACAAAAATATAAAAATCTAGTGACAATTGAAAAAGAAATAAGAGAAAAGGAGATGGAACTAAGAAATATAAGGAAAAATTTAGAAGATGTTGATAAAGAATTAGAAGAAAAAAAAGAATTAGAAAATAAACTAAAAGAAGAAGTTAAAAATTTTGATTTAAATAAATTAAAAGAGGAACTTGAAGAGAAATTAAAAAATGAAAAAGAATTAGAGAAGGTTTTAGTTTCTTTAAACTTAACTAAAGACAAAGAATTAGAAAAATTAAAAAATTTAAAAGAAAAGGCTAATTTGCTTGAGAAATTAATACGGCAAAAAGAAGAAAGTGCCGAAAAATTAAAAAAATTAGAAAAATTAAATGTAAAAATAGAAAGTTTAATTGATTTACTGGAAAAATATAAAAAGTTTTTGGAAAATGATTTCCTTAAACTATTAAAAAAAGAAACTGAAGAGATTTTAAGCTTTTTAACTAATAATAAGTTTAATAAAATAACAATCGAAAAAGTTGAAGAAAGAAATAAAGAAAAATATAAGTTTAAAGTATTATATAAAGGAGTATTATTTGACCCTTTCCATTTATCTGGAGGAGAGCAAACCGTATTTAGTTTAGCTTTAAGACTAGCAATCGCCGAGTTGGCAACTTTAAAAGAAGGTTTAGACTTTTTAATTTTAGATGAACCAACAATTCATTTAGATAAAGAGGTTATTCAAAGATTTATCCTTTACTTACAACAGAATCCAAAATTTAAGCAATTGATTATTGTTACTCATGATGAAGAATTTAAAAATATTGCTGATAACTTAATTTTAATTCAAAAAGATGAAAGAGGTTTTGCTGTAGTAAATCAGTATTAAAAATGACTACATAAAAAAGAAAAATGTTTTTAATTGGAATTTTCTTTTTTCAGATAAATTGTTTGAGTAGGGAAAGGAATTTCTATACCTTCATTGTTTAGATTTTCATAAGCTTTTTCTAGAAATTCCACTTTGGCAGGCCACATCTTAGAAGCATCTTTTACTTTAAACACAACCAAAAAGTCCAAAGAATAATCTGCCATATCAGTGAAATACACTTCTGCACTATTTTTGATACAATCTTTAACGCTTTCAGCAGTTTTTTTAAGAACTTCTTTTACTTTTTTAATATCACTTCCGTAGGCTACACTAATTTTAACTCTAACATTTTTAGGCTCATTATAGGGAGCGCTAATATTTTCAATTTCAGAACTAGCTAAAATAGAATTTGGGACTATATAATAAGTATTTTCTAAAGTTTTGAATTTTGTTGTTCTAATATTAACTTCTTCAACTATTAAATATTGTCCTTTATATCTAACTCTGTCTCCAACTTTTAAGGTTTTGTCTATAAATAAACTTGCTCCTCCAAATAGATTACTAATTAACTGCTGAGCTGCAAGAGCAACTGCTAAACCAACAATTCCTGCTGAGGCTAATAAAGGAGTTATGTTAATATTCCATACTGTTAAAATTTGGAAAAAAGCTAAGGTTAAAAAACTTATTTTTATTAATGATTTGATAAATAAAAAGAAATGATAAGCAGTATCATCCCCTTTTTCTTTAATGTATTTGGTTAATCCAAATTCTATTAAGATGTTTATTGTTCTGTATAAGGCAATTGCCCCACTGATTATCATTAAAGATTTTATGGAAGACAAAAGAATAAACTTAAATTTTTCGTTAAAATCTATTAAAGATAAATCTACCAATGCTCCCAAAAAAAGGAGGAAATAAAAAATAGGAACTTTTGTTGATTCTACTATTTTATCATCCAATTCACTTTTAGTTTTTTTTGTAAAAAGCTTTATTATCCTTTCAGCTTTGTAATAAATAATTCTAAGTATAAATGCGTAGATTATAAAAATAAATAAAGCTAAGATATGGTGTTTATCAATACTTAAATAAAAGCTTTCTTTCACACTTTCGATTAAAACATTTAACATAATTCTAGATTGTTCATAAGGTTTATAAATATTTTACAAAAAGTTGTAAATGAGTTTTAAAAAAAGACATGAAGAAACTAAAGAAAAAAACAGACAAAAGAAGGCTACTAAAGAAAGTGAAAAAAGTTTAAGTAAACCAGTGGATTTACTGATTAGTTCAAAATTTCAAGAAATTCTTTTTTGGATAGGAGCAAAATTCTATAAAAATTTAAAAAAACTGATTTATTTACCAATTATTCTTTTTTTGTTTGCTTGTGGGATTTATTTATACAACTATTTTACTTTAGGAACATTTTTTCCAAAAGACTTTACATTAGAAGGTGGTTTAAAAATAACAACTGCTTATAATCCAAATCTAGAAAAAGCATTTTACAATGAATTTGTAAAAGATTATGGAAATAGCTTAAAGATGGAAAAATTAAATAATAACTTAGTCATAACAATAGTAGGTAGCAATTATGACTTAAAAAAGATCAAAGAGTTCTTAAATAATAAAAATGTTGATTATAACTTAGAGGAGATAAGTCCTTTGTTAGGAAGAGACTTTTTAAAAAATCTTTTTAAAACAATATTATTTTCATTTGTTTTTGTTATAATTGTTATGAAATTGGTCTATAAAAAGTGGGACTTAGCTTTAAGTGCTGGAAGAGCTTTGTTTTTTAATATTTTTATTACTTTAGCGATTAGTACATTGTTTATTCCTTTAAGTATTACTACTTTGCCAGCTTATTTAATGATTTTAGGGTATGGTATAGATACTAATATAGCTCTTATAAATAGTATGTTGAAGGAAAGAAAGTTAGAAAAAATCAGAAGATATCAACTAGCATTTAACACTGGTTTAACAATGGACTTAACTACTTTAGTTGTTTTATTTGTTGGAATTTTATTAGCAAACAACTTAATTTTTAAAAATATCTTTTTTGTTTTGATGATTGGTTTGTTAGTTGACATAGTAGATACTTGGATATTAAATGGCTATTTGGTTGATAAAATTGTAAAACATTAATTAAAATTTATAACTTTTCTTTTTTCTTTTTCTTTATTTATGAAAGAAAAACTTATTATTGAAAAATTAGATGACAAAAAAAAGGAAATTTTGGAAATCAAAGGTTTAAAAAGCTTAAAATTTTGTTATTTTTGTTTTTCTTATAACATTGCTAATGTTTGGAAAGAAAAGAGTTTAAATGAATTAATCGAAGAGATTAAAGATTATTTAAAAATAAAAAACTTAAAAACAGGAGAAGAAAAAAAAGTAAAAAATATTATTTTATTAAATGAACCTGAATTTAAAAATAATGAAAAAGGTTATTTAAACTTTGAGGTTGAAAATACTTATTTAATAAAAATTCCTTATTTAGTGGAGATTTGTCCGCATTGTAAGAAAGTACAAGGGACTTACCATGAAGCTGTTATCCAATTTAGAGGAGTAAGTAAAGAGATTATAAAAGAATTTTCAGAAGAATTAATTAAGAAAGAGGTATTCACTAAAGATGCTATTGAAAAGAAAGAAGGGATTGATGTTAAAGTAACTGATAAAAGAGTTGCTAGGAACTTGGCTAAGAAATTTGCCAAAAAATATGGTTTAGAGTTTAAATTAACAACTAAATTAATTACTTACAATCATGAAAAAGGTAAAGAGGTTTATAGAGATTTTATTTTACTAAGACAACTTCCTAAAACAAAATTTGTGTATTATAAAGGAAATTTTTGGTTAAAAAAGGAGGATAGTTTAATTAATTTAGAAAGTAGAGAAAAAATAAAACTGCCTAAAGCAAGTGAAATGGAAGAAGTTGAAGTTGAGGAACTAGAAAAAATTAATGAAGATAAAGAAGGAGCATATTTTATGGATAAAGAATTCAATGTCCATTATTTTAAAGCAAAAAAAGTTTTAAAATTAAGAAGAGGAAACGAGGAGAGATATTATGTTGTATAACTACAACTCTTTTATTCTCTGAAGAGAACAAAAATTTATTAAATACACTAAGAAATAAGAGAGATGTCATCTAATGATAAGGAAGATTTAATCTTACATAGAGTAATAGGAGCACTTTATTCACTTTTAACAGGTCCAATAATAGGTACTGCTGTTGTTAAGTCGTTAGATAATAAAGCTGGTTTTAGAAAGAAATTAAGAGATTATGTTAAATTAGGTCTTTTTTATGCATCCTTACCAGCAATTCTGACAGCAACAGCAGTTAAATATAATAGACCTGCAAAAATAGAGAAACTATATAAAAAACCAGGATATGAAATAGTTCAAATTTATGAAGTTGAAAAACAAACAGGAAAAGAAGCAATTAAAGGTGCTATTATAGGAGAAATTTGTGGATGGCTTCCTTACGCTGTTTATAATTTCTTTCATGGATTATATGGTGATAAAGTTATAGAAAAAATAAAGATTAGCTATCCTGTAACTGTTAAAGAACCTCTTAAGGACTATAGACTTTATATTGAGAATGTAACAATACAACCAAAAAAAGAAGAAATGTGTGAGATTACTATAACACCAAAAAATAAAAAATGGTTTGATTATGAAGAACCTTTAACACCTTATAATTCAAACATAGAAATTAGCAATCTTTGTGTAAAAA
>CAZGMV010000036.1:0-6797 GCA_964526875.1 Candidatus Woesearchaeota archaeon
TAAAAAGTTAATGTAAGAAAAAAAGCGGTGGTTGTTAAATTAAATGGCAAATAATTACTAAAAACAATTGCTATAATTATTAAATTGAGAATAAAGCCAAAGCTAATGCTTATCTTTTCAATATTTTTCCAAGTTACTATACCGTTTTTCTTCGTATCTGTCCTTAAAACCACTTAAAATAAAATAACAAAATATTTAAAAATTATTTAATTTAAGGAATAAACGATAATCCTTGGATTTTGTTGGTTTATATAAACTTTTTTGAAATATTTTAGTCCATAACCTTCTAAAAACCAAGCTTTTGTGAATAATGAATTAACTAAACCTTTATTCATTAAAACAATTTTATATTTGCTATTTTCTTTAATCACTAAAACATCACTATTAATTTCACTTCCATTGAAGTATTTAAATTCCTTTCTTTTTTTGTCAAAATAATAAAAACCAATTTTTTGGTTAAATAAGTAAAGTGTCAAATTTTCCTTATTTTCTTTTTCAGTTTCATTTACACTACTATTTCCCAAATTGTTTGAATTGTTGATTATTAATTTAAATACTAAATCTCTTTGATCAACTACTTTATTACCATTCAAATCAAACCAAGCTACTAATTGATTATTATCAACAACACTCAAATCTTTTTGTAAATAAAATTTTGCTAGTTTATAAAACTCTTCTTTTGTTTTTGGCGGGTTAAAGAAATCCCAATTACCTAAAGCACCCCAAGCTCCTGCTTTTCCTACCATATCTTCACTAACAATAAAAGCTACTTTATTTGGATTTTCAGGAAATGCTAAATTAGTTAATGTCAAAGCAACTTCTTTAGGCAGTTTAATAGTTTTGTTAATTTCTTCAAAGTAAATACCTTTTGTTAATTTATTTAGAGCTTCTGTTTTATTTAAAGGTAAAATTTTCAACAATAAATTAACTCCAATAGCAGTTCCATTAAAAGTTCCATAATAAAGCTTGTCCCAATTGTTATAATTGTCTTCAAAATATTTTCTTACATTTAAACTATCTTCCTTTATTCTTATTTTTGCAATGTTTAAAGCTTCTTTTTCTGAGTAATTTAATTCTTTAGCACTTAAGTAAGTAATAATGAAATCAAAAGCCTTATTTCCAGTCGTAGTTAACATTGTAATTATTCCTTTTGCTAATGATTCATTACTTTGTAATGCTTTTCCAACCCAAAATGCTCTTGGTGTTGTTTGACTAGCCCCATCAAAAGTTACTTTCTTTTTGGTCATTGCTATGAAATAATGTCCAAAATCCCACCAAGAAGTTATTACATCAAAATCATTATTTTTTATGAATTCCATTACATTATACCAATTATCATTAAATTCTCCTATTGAATGAAAAGCGTGGTAGATAAAAGAACCCTTTAATAATATTACAAAAGTTGTTATTAAAACTAAGCTAACTTTTATTGTTTTTTTAATTAATTCTTCTCTTTTATTAAACATATTGTCTATGAAAATTTCAACAACTCTATAAACGAAATACCCTGCTAATAAAGTTAAAGGGACTGCTAAGTACATTAAAAACCTAACACCTTGTAGTGAATAAGCAATAGCTGCTACTAACCAAAAAATTATAGCTAGTAATTCATATCTTTTCTTTCTAATTGAATCAATAATTAATAAAATAGCTCCAAAAATCCCAAACCATGCTAAAAATTTCAAATTAAAAGGTCCTATAGCAAATACTTGGTTAATTAATCCTTTAAAACCACCAACATCATTAGCTTCTGCAACTGTTAATAAAGTATTTGGCCAATAACCACTAGCTGCTTTATCGTAATTTAACAATATTTTGATAGGAGCATTAATAAAACCAAAAAATGTTGAAATTGAAACAAATAAAGAAACAAAAATTAAAGATAGAATGAAAAATGAAGAGTATTCAATCAAGTTGTTTTTATAATTTTTAACATATTGTTTAAACAATCCTATTTTTGAATATTTATGTTTATTTTTTTTGTAAAGTTCTATAAACTCTTTTATCAATTTTAAACCAATAAAAGCTAGCATAATCCATAAAACATACCACCAACCTTGCCATGTCCAAGCAAATATTCCTAAAACTATTGTTGAAATTAAGTAGCCAACTATTTTTTTCACTTTATTATTTGAGTAAAAAGCAAATAAGAAGAAATATAATGAAATTAAAGGTAAAGTAATATTTAGATAATCAGTATCTGCAAAACCTGCAATGGATCTACTTAAAAAAGTTGTGTTGAAAACCATAAATAAACCAAACATCAGACCTATTAATTGATTAAACAACAAACTTCCAATCAAATAAGCAAAAACTGCTGAAATAGGGGCTATAAAGGCAGGAATCCAGAAAATTACTTCCATAATCTTTCCTTCTAAGTTAGGGTTTATTTTTGTTATGATTTTATAAATAAAAGCTTCTAATTCAACAATAAAAGGTGGTTTATTAGCCAAATAATGACCTGGTGGAGCATATTGTTTATCATCATAAGGTACTTTTTCTAATTTACCATCTGCATTTATGTCATAATCTTTTAAAATTTCATAGTAATGCCCTTCTGTAATTAAATTTTTTGTTAGTCTGTAATAGTAATAAGGATCAATTCCTACTAAATACCTTCCTTCTGGTCCTGTATAAAAGTCTTCATAAGCTTTAACTAGTTGATCACCTTGTTGTTTTACTAATTGCATACATTTTAACTCTCCTGCAGGACCTAATTTGGAGATACAGTTTAAATACAAGTTATCTTTAATGAAATCAAACTTTGCAGCGTTATATCTTGGTAAAAATGAATTGTAATAAACACTAAACATTAGCAATATCGTTAAAATTACTGAAGAAATCTTTGAATACAACTCTTTCTTTTTTTTGGAAACCATAGTTTTTGAATAGAATAAACTTTATAAATACTTTAATTCTCGTTTATAAACTTTTTAATTACAACACTTAAATTTTCTTAGTGATTAATATTTATTAAAAACTCTTACTTTAAAAATTAATGATTTTTGAAGTAAGTTGGGAAGTTTGTAATAAGGTTGGTGGAATTTACACTGTTTTAAGATCCAAGATTCCTTATTTATTAAATCATTATAGCAACAAATACTTTGCAATAGGTCCTTATTTAGAAAACTCAAAAAGAGTTTTTGAAGAACAAGAATTACCTTCTTTTGTTAGTGAGGATATAATAAATGAGCTTAAAAAGGAGGGAATTTATATTCATTATGGGAAATGGTTAATTGAAGGACAACCATATGTTTTCTTAATTGACTTTAGAGAATTTTTTTCAAAGAAATTTAATGAAATAAAAGGATTGTATTGGGAGTGGTATAAAATAGATTCTTTAGGAAGTCCTTATGATTATGATGAAGTAATTGCTTGGTCTACAGCAGTTGGTAAATTCTTGGAATTATTGGCTAATAAATTGCCTTTTATTGTTCATATTAATGAGTGGTTAAGTGGAGGAGTTGCTTTGTGGTTAAAAAAGAAGAAACCACATATTCCTATTGTTACTACCTACCATGGAATTATGTTAGCTAGAACTTTAGTTCAATCGGGCGTAAATATTTATTCTTCAAATTTTTCTGTGGATAATCCTGATCAATTAGCTTATAAATACAATATTCAAGCAAAACATTTGACAGAAAGAGTTGTTGCTAATATAAGCGATGTTTTCACAACAGTTTCTGAAATAATAGCTAAAGATGCTTTAAAATTTTTATTTAAAAAAACAGATGTAATTACTCCAAATGGAATAAATACTTGGGCAGATCCTAATTTGGAAGAATGTTTGTTAATGCATAAAAGTCTAAAACAACAAGTTAAAAGATTTTTAATGTATTATTTTTTCCCTTATTATACTTTTGACTTAGAAAAAACTTTGTTTTTATTTATTGCAAGTAGATACGAGTTTTTTAGTAAGGGGTTGGATTTGTACATCAAAGCTTTAGGGAAATTAAATCAAATATTGAAGAAAGAAAATTTTGGGAAAACAATAATTGCTTTTATTTTCGTTCCAACTAATGCTGGAAATATTAGGGATGAAATAATTAAGTCAAAAAATGCTTTAGAAAGCTTAGAGGAAATTGTTTTTGAAAGGGAAGATTATATTAAAAACAAGATTTTATATCATGTAATGACAAAAGAAAGAATTGATTTTGAAGATTTATTTAGTGAAGAAGAGTTAATTGAAATTGAAAGAATTTTAAAACAAAACAAAAAAGAAGGTTTGCCACCTTTAACGACACATTACTTAAATTATGATGAAAATAATGATTTAATAATTAGGACACTAAAAGAAAACAACTTAATTAATAGAAAAGAAGATAAAATAAAAGTTGTTTGGTATCCTGTTTACTTAACAAAGCAAGATGGTTTATTAAATTTGGGTTATAAAGATACAATAAAAGCAATGCATTTTGGTATTTTCCCTTCTTTATATGAACCTTTTGGTTATACTCCTTTAGAAGCTGCTAATTTAGCAATTCCTTCTATTACTACAAACACTGCTGGTTTTGGTTTAGAAATTAAGAAAATAAAAGAAAGGCTTGGAGAAAAAAGAGGAATTTTTGTTATTGACAGGCTTAAAAAAGATGGTGGTTTAGAGGAATTAACTAATTTATTATATGATTTAGTCCATTTTTCAAAAGTTGAGAGGATTAAAAACAAAGTTTCGGCTAAAAATTTAGCTTCTTTATTTGATTGGCAATATTTAATAGTTAATTATTTTAAAGCTTATGACATTGCTTTTAAGAAATTGCAAAATAGTTTTTAAATTTTTAAGTTAATTTTATTTATTAGGGATTTGTAAATAATAAAAAAAATATTATTATAAAACTAATAAAAAACTAATTAAATTTACTTTTTCTTAACTTTAATTCATCTTTAATAACACTAACTAAATCATATAAATACCAAAATATTATTCCTAAAATTACTAAAAGTGCTAAATAAGTAAAAACATTAGCTTGAGTAGGTGGAAAATATTTGTTATTTAAAGTTACTAAACCTAATCTCTTTAAAGTTTCTGTAAATAATAGCAGAAATAGTAAAACAGGACTAATAAATTTACCTATTTTAACCCATATTTCTTTACTTTCTTTTATTTTGTCAAACAACCAACCTATTACTAACACTTCAATAAATCCTACGAATACTAATAAGTAATTAACAAAACTATCTACTTTATCTAGAATATTTATGTCATAAATATAAACAATGCCAGATAAAAATCCCAAACCAGTTATTGCTAAAATTAAATAATCTCTATTAATACTTAAATCTTCTTCTAATGCAGATGCAAAAGCTTCAATTAATGAAATTAAAGAAGTTAAACCAGCTATAAATAATAAAAAGAAAAACAATACTCCAAACAAATAACTTAAAGGTATTTGTTGGATTACTGTTGGTAAAGTCATGAAAGACAAACTTACTGAACTATAACCTAAATTTTTTTCAGAAAGTTGAGAAATGCTTTGTAAGCCAAGATTTGTTATTAAAAGTCCTAAGATTCCAAATATTACAAAACCAGCAAGTAATTCAAAAGAAGAATTGCCTAAAGCAATAGCTTTTGATCCTTCTATTTTATGTTTTTTTAGATATTTAGCATAAGCAGTCATTATACCAAAACCTAAACTTAAACTAAAGAATATTTGTCCAAAAGCTGCAATCCAAACTTTAGGATCTTTTAAAGCTTCAAAGTTCGGAGTTAAGTATTGTATAATCCCTTTAAAGCTTCCAGGTAGAAGTAAAGCTTCAATCAAAAATAAAATCATAATTATCCACATTAAAGGAATAAACACTAAATTTACTTTTTCTATTCCTTTAATTTTCTTAATTAGTATTAGAGCAGCTATTAACCAAACTGCTAGAAGTGAAAATATATAAATTAAACCTAATTTACTAATTTCTCCGATAAACAAACCACTACCTGCTTTTATTAAATCTAAAAAAAGATTTGCACTCAAATCATTAAATAAAGCAGATAGGGTATAAACTAAAGTCCATGCAATAACAACAGTATAATAAGTAACTACCAAAATACCAGAGAACAAAGCCAAATAACCCAAAATTTTTAGTGGTTTCTTTATTTGGGCAAAAGCGTTAGGAGCAGCTTTCTTTGTGTAATAACCTAAATAAAGTTCAAAAAGCAATAATGGAATTCCTACAAAGATCAATGCAATTAAATAAGGAATTAAAAATGAACCTCCTCCATTTTCATAAGCAGTTCCTGGAAACCTCCAAATATTTCCTAAGCCTATAGCAGAACCCATAGCTGCAAAAATAAAACCTAACTTAGTAGCCCAACTTGAGTCTTTTATTTCTTTTTTTGTTTTTGTTATCACCATTTTAAAATAATTAAAAACAAAAAGTTTTAAAAATTAAAGATTTTCTATCTTTATAAAATCAAATTTAAATTTTTAAACTTTAAATAACTTCAATGATTCTTCAAAAAACTCGTAGACGTTTCTTATTTCTCTATTTTCCCATTTTTTATAAAGGATTTTATAGATTCCATCTCTATATTCTTTAGTAAATTCATGTCCTGGAGAAAATTTGTCTTCTCTTTGTTCCCAATAATCTTTAATTAAACCTAAAAATTTTCTAACTTGATATTCTGCCAATAATTCAATAACCGAATGAGTGATGTCATAGATTTTGTCAAGCAATTCTTGCTGTTTTTTAGTTAATTCATCATAGTTTTTTAATAAAGAAGGATAATTTTTCTTTAAAAAAGAATTCAAAAAATAACCTTCATAAAGATGGCCAAATTCATGAATCAAATAAACAAAATTTCCCTT
>CAZGMV010000037.1:0-6468 GCA_964526875.1 Candidatus Woesearchaeota archaeon
CACTATCTTCATCTTCTTCTATTATAGGATCCTCTAATTTTATGTAATAGTAATCTAAATCATAAACATAAAAATTTGTTTCTTCTTTTTTAATAATCTCGTTATTACTCTTATTTAATACCTCAATTCTAATTTTTTCATAAAAATCATCTATTTTTCCTTCCCCACTAACACTAATATTTCCTTTAAAATTTTGATCTACTATTGTTTTATTACTATCTTCTTTAACCAACATTACTTTTAAAATACCTTCAAAATTACTATCGTCTGTAGTAACATTTATTTTATATTTCCAATTATTATTTAATTGAATTGTATCGTTAAAATTCTTTTGTACGTTTATTGTTAAAGCGCTAATTGTTTGAATTAGTAATAACAAAACCCCTAATAAACTAAATTTTTTTATAAACTCTATAATTTTTTTCATATTCCCACCATTTAATTACTATTTAGTTATAACAATTCAGAAATTTTTATAAACTTTTTTTAAGATTTATTTATCATTATAAACTTTTATTTGTTTTATGGAATTTTAACTGGTTTAGTTCCTTCAATCCATCCAAACAATTTAGTTGGTCTAATTTCTAAAGAATATCTTGTAGGAATAACAATAATTCATTCATTTATTAACTTTATCCCTAATATTTTGTTTTTAATTCCTGATGTTTACACAATAACTTCTTTAAATTCTTCTCAGCTTTTATATAAAAAAGGTTTAGCTTTTTATGCTTTGTTAATTTCAGGAGTTTCTTCTTTTTTATCAGGTTTCATTTCTTTAGTTTTTTATTTAAATCCTTTAATCTTTTTTTATTTAAATAATTTCTATTTTCTAACTTTTTTAGTCTTGTTAATTCCTATAATTATGTCTTTTATATTAAGAAAGGATAGAAAAGAATTTTTTATTTTTGCTTTTTTATTTCTTACTTTTTATTTAGTAATATTTTTAACAAAAAAGTTAAACTTAAACTATTTTCTTCCAATAACAGGTTTATTTGGTTTAAGTAGTGTTTTTGTTTTTGGGAATAAGAAAGTTGTCCAAAGAGTTGATGCTTATGTAATTAAAAAGTTTTTAGATTTAGCAGTTATTAGAAAAATATTAGCTTATTCAATACTTGGTGTTCTTCTATCAATTCCAGCAAATGTGTTTCCTTTTTTAACTCCTACTCATCTATTACTACTTTTAGTTTTTTTAATGAAATTTGGATTGGAGGAAAGTGTTATTTTAGTTTCCTCTATTTCTACCTCTGATTTTGTTTTATCTATAATAACTAAACAATTTTACGGTTATTCAAGAAATTATGTGATCTCTAACGCTTCTTTAGATGGAATAACTATTATTTATTTAATGAAAATTTATTTGATTGCTTTCTTACTTTATCTGCTTATTGCTTTTGTATTTTTGTTGGTTAACAACTTTTTACCTAGAATTATTGTTAATGTTTTTGTTGTTTTATCAATATTTGCTCCTTTTTTAATAAGTAAAGATTTTAATAGTTCTTTAATTCTTATCTCTTCAGGTATATTAGGTTATTTTGCAATAAAAAATAATATTGAAAGAATTAGTTTATTTAATTCTTATTTGTTAGACTATATTATTAATTTTATCAATAGGTGATAATTAAAATTTATAATGTGTTCAAAATTCTTTAAACTAGTTTGAGAGTTTTAATGTTAGGTTGGGAATTTCCACCTTATAAAATTGGAGGTTTAGCAGTAGCTTCTTATTATTTAGCTAAATATCTAAGCAAATTAGGGGTAAAAATTACTTTTGTTATTCCTTTTGTTCCTAAAAATAATAGAGATACTTTTTTAAGGCTTATTAAACTTTTTAAGGAAGATGATTTTGAGATTTTAGATTTAGGAGAGGAATTATTTTTTACTTCTTACCAATTCTTTAAAACAAAAGAAGAAATAATTTATTTTCTAGAACAGTTAATTGGGGAAGGAAATATTGATTACTCACAAAAAATTGAGAATTTAGCTTTTTTACTTTATTCTTTTATTCAACAAAAAATTGTAAAATACAAAGATAAAGTTGTTGAATTAGTTAAATCAAAAAAAGTTAATTTTGATATTGTTCATTGCCACGATTGGCCGACTTATCCAGCAGGTGTTGCTGTTAAAGAAATAACTAATAAACCTTTAGTTTTACATGTTCATTCAACTGAATTAGATAGAAGTGGTTTCAACCCAGATCCTTTTAAGTATAATATCGAAAAAGAAGCTTTTGAAAAAGCGGACAAGATATTAACAGTAAGTAATAGAGTAAAAGAAATTGTTGAAAAACATTATTCTATTGATTCAAAAAAAATAGATGTTGTTTATAATGGTATTGTTTTGGATTACAAAAAACTAATTGATGAAAAAGAAAAGAAAAATGTTAAAGTTGTTCTTTATTTAGCTAGAATTACTTTACATAAAGGGCCTGATTACTTAATTAAAGCGGCTAAATTAGTTATTGATTGGTATAAGAAACATAAACCAAAAGAAAAAGTTATTTTTGTTTTTGCTGGAAGTGGGGAAATGATAACGCAGTTAATTAATTTGGCATTAGATTTGGGAATTGCTGATCATATTTTCTTTACAGGACATGTTAAAGGAGAAGAAGTTGATAAACTTTATCAATTAGCTGATTTATATGTCTTACCTTCAGTCTCAGAACCATTTGGTATAACTCCTTTAGAAGCTTTAAAAAATGATTGTCCTGTAATCATTTCAAAACAAAGTGGTGTTGCTGAAGTTTTAAAGAATGCTTTAAAAGTTGATTTTTGGGATGTTGAGGAATTAGCTAATAAGATCATAGCAGTTTTAGAACATAAAGCTTTAAAAGAAACTTTAGTTAAACATGGTAAAGAAGAATTAAAAGAAATAAATTGGGAAAAAAGTGCTAAAAAAACATTAGATAACTATTTGGAGTTATTAATGAGAAGAAAAAGAAGAAGAATAAGGAAATTTTTGAGATTTGGCTAGTTTTTTATTTTCCCATTATTTTATTTTTTACTTTATAAAATTTTTATTTAAAAAAAAGAGATGGCAAAAAAAGAAAATTCTGATAATAAAGAACCTACAATTTACGATATCCCAGGAGTTGGTGAAAAAACAGCTGAGAAATTAATTGAATTTGGTTATGACGATTTAATGAAATTAGCTACAAGCTCTTCTTATGAATTAGCAGATGTATTAGGAATTGGAGAGGGATTAGCAAAGAAAATTGTTGAAGGTGCAAGAAAATTATTAAAAATGGGTTTTGAAAGTGGTTTGGACATATTTAATAAAAGACAAGAGACAAAATTTATTTCTTTTGGTGTTAAAAGTTTGGACGAGTTATTTGGAGGAAAGGGGTTAGAAACAGGAGCTATAACAGAATTCTTTGGAGAATTTGGTTCAGGAAAGACTCAAATTGCTCATCAAATGGCTGTTAATGTTCAGCTTCCACAAGAACAAGGAGGTTTAGGTAAAGGTGTGGTTTATATTGATACTGAAGGAACTTTTAGACCTGAAAGAATAGTGCAAATGGCTAAAGCAAAAGGTTTGGATCCGGAAGAGGTTTTAAGAAATATTAGGGTTGCAAGAGCTTATACAAGTGAACAACAAATGATGTTCGCAGAAAAAATAGAGGATTTAATTAGAGAAGAGAAATTTCCAGTTGGTTTAGTTATTGTTGATTCATTGACTAGTTTATTTAGAGCTGAATATGTGGGAAGGGGTTCTTTAGCTGAAAGACAACAAAAATTGAATAAACATATGCACACATTACAAAAATTAGCGGATTTGTACAACTTTGCAGTAATTGTAACAAATCAAGTGATGGCTAAACCAGACATGTTTTTTGGAGATCCAACAGCAGCTATTGGTGGGCATATAGTTGGTCATAATTCAACATTTAGAGTTTATTTAAGGAAAGGAAAAAAGAATACAAGAGTTGCGAGAATGATTGATAGTCCTCATTTACCAGAAGGAGAAGTTGTTTTTGTCGTAGATGAAGAAGGATTAAAAGATGTTAAATAAATTTTTTGTTTTTTTATGATGAATAAAAATTACTTTGTTAACAAAACTCTTGAAATTGTTAAAGAAAAGGATGTTTTTTATTTAGTAGAAAGTGGTTCAAGACTTTGGGGTTTTGAAAGTAAAGATTCTGATTATGACATAAGAGGTTTTTTCATTCATAATAAAAAAGAAGAATTTTCTATAAAGAAAAAGGACTATTTTGAATATTTGGATAAAAACAATTATTTTGATTTAGTCTTATTCCATATTGATAAAGCTTTTAATTTGTTAACTAAATCTAATCCTTCAGTTATTGAATGGTTAATTGCTACTGAAAATGATGTTTATATGGATTTGTTTAATTTAAGGAGTTGGTTTAATAAAGAGGTAAAAGATTTAATTAATCCTAAAGCTTTGTTTTTTCATTACTATAATTTAGCAAAAAATAACTGGCAGAAGTACTTTTTAACTCAAAATAAACCTACTTATAAGAAAATATTGTATGTATTAAGAGGTCTATTTTCTTCTCAGTACATTTTAACATATGGAGAAATTCCCCCAATTAAGTTTTTAGATTTAAGTAAAAGAGTTGTAGATAAAGAAATTTATAAAGAAATTGAAGAAATAGTTAGAATTAAAAAAGAAGGTGATGAATCTTTAGTCTTTGATAAAAAAGAAATTTTAGAATTAATTAAAGAGTTATTCGATGATCTAAAAAATAAAGGAGAAGAAATAATATATAAAAAAGAAAACGAAAGAATTTTATTTGAAAAAGTTAACAAAAAAGCTGTTGAAATTAAAGAAAAATTACTTTGTTAATATTTTTAAAATTCTCCTTATCTTTATTTTATGACTAAATTTCTTAAGCATAATAAAAACTTTAAATTAACCCTTTGGGAAGCTGTTTCTTTGGCTGTAGGGACTATGATAGGAGCAAGTATTTTCACTCTTTTAGCCACTGGTTCCAAGATTGCTGGTCATTTTTTACCACTATCTTTATTCATTTCTGGAATATTAGCTTTAGTAGTTGCTTATTCTTATGCTAACTTAGGAAAAAAGATAATCTCTAATGCAGGACCTATTGCTTTTGTATTAAAAGGTTTTGGGGATAATTTATTAGTAGGTATTGTTTCAATTCTTTTGTGGTTTGTTTATGTTGTTTCTTTAGCTCTATTTGCAAAAGGTTTTTCCTCTTATTTTTCCCCTTTATTTAGTATTGAAAATAAAACTTTGGTTGAAGTTAGTGTTCTATTAATTTTTATGGTATTAAACTTTTTTGGAAGCAAGTTTGTTGGTGTTTTAGAAAAATATATGGTTTCTATAAAAGTTGGTGTTTTGTTATTCTTTATTTTAACTGGAGGTTTTACTATTCAACATGTTAAGTTTGTAAATTTTAATTTGAAAAATGTTTTAGTTGTCTCAATATTATTCTTTTTGTCTTATATAGGGTTTGGTTTAATTACTAATGCTTCAGAAAATATTGAAAATGCTGAAAAAAATGTTCCTAGAGCTATTTATTTAAGTATTTTTATAGTTATGTTGATTTATGTTGGTGTGGCTTTTGTAACAGTTCAACATTTAAATAATTTTAACAATGTTAGTGAAAATATTTTAGCAAAAATTACTAAACCTATTTTAGGGGATATAGGCTATTTATTGATTTCAATTGGAGCTATTTTATCAACACTATCTGCTTTAAATGCCACTCTTTATGGAGGTGTAAATATTGCTTATTCTTTAGCTAAAAAAGGTGAATTGCCTGAGGTATTTGAAAGAAAATCTTGGTTTGGAGAACCAGAAGGTTTATATATAACAACTTTTTTGGCCATTTTATTTGTTCTGTTCTTTAATTTAGAATCTATTGCTTCAATAATTTCTTTAGTGTTTTTTATTATTTATATTTTAGTTTTACTATCTCATTATAAACTAACAAAAAACAAAGAAGTTGACGGAGATTTAAAGTTAATTACTTTCAATTTATTTGTTTTAGTAGCAACTTTTTTATCTTTTCTGATTTATACTGTCTATAACAATCCAAAAACTTTTGTTACTTTTATAATAGCTTTATTAATATCCTTTTTTATTGAAATTTTTGTTAAATCTAAGAATCTAAGAAATTTTGAGAATTACTTGAAAAAACTAGAAAAAAGAATAATAAAATAGGTCTTGTTAATTAAATTTAATTTATTTTCTTTTTAAACAAATTTTTAACAAGTTTTATAAATCTATTTACTATTTGTAAGTAGTGATAGAAAGAAGGAAGGAAGAATTAGTTTATTATGTTGAAGCTAAAGAATCTAAAAATGAAAACCTAGTTAATCTTTTTAGTTCTATTTTTAAGTTTGAGAGGCCTTTTAACATTTATAGGATGTGTGAAAGGTTGTTAATAGAAACTCCTTTAATTAGTGGTTATTCAAAAATTAAGGTTGTGAAAATAGGAGTAAAAATTTTTAATGGGGAAAAAGAAAAAGTAAAAGAAAG
>CAZGMV010000038.1:0-6411 GCA_964526875.1 Candidatus Woesearchaeota archaeon
TTAGTAAATATCAAAGCAATTCACTCACAAAAAGTGAAGGTAGTGGGAAGTTAACGGTATTTAAAAAACATTGTTTATTATTTTATAAAAATTTTTGTTTTAATTAATTATGGATTCTTTTATTAAGGCAGTTAAAGAACAGATGATAAAACAAGCTCCTGTTAAAAAAAGTGAAATTGATGAGGAATTAGAAAAACTTGTTCAAGAAAAACTTATTAAAATAAAAGTTGTTGGTTGTGGTGGAAGCGGGTGTAATACAATAAACAGAATTGCTGAATTGGGAATTGAAGGGGCAGAATTAATAGCTGTTAATACTGATGCTCAAGATTTGCTTTATACAAATGCTGATAAAAAAGTTTTAATTGGTAAAAACACTACAAAAGGCTTAGGGGCTGGTAGTAATCCTAAAGTTGGGGAACAAGCTGCTAAAGAACAAATTGAGGAAATAAAAGAAGCAATTAAAGAAGCAGACTTAGTTTTTTTAACTGCTGGTTTAGGTGGAGGAACTGGAAGTGGTTCTTTACCAGTTATTGCTGAGTTGTTAAGTAAAGAAAATGTTCTTACTATTTCTTTTGTCACTTTGCCTTTTAAGATGGAAGGAAAACACAGATGGCAGAATGCTATTGAAGCTCTAGCTAAATTAGAAGGAAACGTTGATACTTTAATAATAATACCTAACGATAAACTTCTAGAACTTGCTCCAAATTTACCTATTAATCTAGCATTTAAAGTTGCTGATGAGTTGTTAGCTAATGCTATTAAAAATTTAACAGAAGTTATTAATAAAACAGGGTTAGTTAACATTGATTTTGCGGATGTAAGAGCAATTATGAAAGATGGAGAAATTGGTTTAATAGGTTTTGGAGAATCTGATGGTCAAGATAGGGCTAAGGAAGTAGTTAATAAAGCTTTAAATAATCCTTTAATTGATGCAGACCCTAAAGAAGCTAAAAAAGCTTTGGTTCATATTTTGGGAGGTAATGATTTTAAATTGCAAGAGGCGGATGAAATTTTAAAAAATATTCAAGAGGCTTTGGATGAAGATGCTAAATTAATATGGGGTGCTCATTTAAATCCTGAATTACAAGGCAATTTAAGAGTTATGATTATTTTAACAGGATTAAAACCAAAATATTTAAAAGAAGATGATTTGTATGTCCAAAAAACTAAAGAATTAAAAGGAAATAAGGATAAAAACTTAGGTATTGATGTTTTAGAATAAATTAAGTTTTATTAGTTTATTTTCTTATTCTTTTAGACAAATTTTCTGTTTAAAATTTAATTCATAAATACAAAAAATTCTTATTTTTAAATTTTTTTGTCAAAATTGCTTAGTGAGTAAGGTTGTTGAAATTGAGAATTATTTTAAGGAATTAAAACAAAAAACTTTGTATCTTTATGAGTTAGCCAATATAGCAAGAAAAAAAGGTTTTGATTTAGAAGATAAAGTAGAAATTCCCTTAGCAAAAGATATTTCTGAAAGAGTAGAAGGTTTAATCTCTGTTTTAGTACCAGAGATTATTGGAAAAGGAATTCCACAAAGAATTAGAGAATTGGAGAAAGAATACGGTCCTTTAGATTGGAGGGTTGCTTTAACAATTGCAAAAGAAGTTGCTGAGGAGAAATTTTTAAAGTTTGACTCTAAAATAAAAGCTTTAGAAGTAGGGGTTAGAGTTGGTTTAGCGTATATTACAATGGGTACTGTTTCAGCTCCGATAGAGGGTTTCGTTGGTTTAAAAGAGAAAAAAACAAGAGATGGAAAAACTTATATAGCAGCTTATTTTGCTGGCCCAATTAGAGGAGCTGGAGGAACAGCAGCTGCTGTTTCTGTTTTATTGGCTGATTATTTAAGATGTGTTTTTGGTTATTCTAAATATGATCCTTCTGAGGAAGAAATAAAGAGGTATCAAATTGAGATTCAGGATTATCATGAAAGAGTTACTAGGTTGCAATACTTTCCAACACCTCAAGAAATTGAATTTTTGGTTAAGAATATTGGAATAGAGATTACTGGAGCAGCAACAGAAAGTAAAAAAGTTTCTAATTTTAAAGGTTTGCCTAGAGTAGAGACAGATTTCATTAGAGGAGGTATGTGTTTAGTATTAGCAGAAGGAGTAGCGCAAAAAGCTAAGAAAATATGGAAAAAACTAAGTAAATGGGGAGAAAGTTTTGGATTTACTGAATGGAATTTTTTAGCAGACTTCTTAAAAATGCAAGAAGAAATTAAAGCTTCTTTATCTGGAAGTAATGAAAAAGAAGACAAAAAAGAAAAAATTGAAGAAAAAACAGAAGAAATAAAAATTAAAAAAATTGAAAATAAAAGAAAGGAAAAATTAAAGCCTAATTACACATACATAAAGGATTTAGCTGCTGGAAGGCCTGTATTTGGTTATCCTTTAGTTCCTGGAGGGTTTAGGTTAAGATTCGGTAGGGCTAATTTCACAGGCTTTGCTTCTCAAGGGATACATCCTTCAACTATGGAAGTAACTTACAAATTCTTAGCGATTGGAACTCAAATGAGGGGTGAGAGGCCTGGAAAGGGGACTATTGTTTTGCCAATTGATTCTATTGAAGCGCCTATTGTTAAGTTAAAAGATGGTGAAATAAAGAGGGTTGAAAATCCTAAAGAAGCAGAAGAATTAGTTAAAAGTAAGAAAATAGAAAAAATCTTGTTTTTAGGTGATTTATTAGTTGCTTACGGTGATTTTTTAGCTAATGGACATAAATTAGTTCCTGTTGGTTATAATGAAGAATGGTGGTTACAAGATGTCTTAGAGTCTTTAGATGAAAATCTCTATAATGAATTAAAGAGTTATTTAGAAAAAAACAAACAAAAACACTGGAAATATGGGAGATTAATACAAGTATTGAGTTATTTAGAAAAAGAACATAATTTTAGACCTTTGAATAATTTAAGTGGAAAAAATAAAGAGTTCCTCTTTGAATTTTTGACAAAAAAAAGATTTTTTGATTTATTGGCATTTTACCAAATAAATTTAAATGATTTAAAGTTTTTTGAAAGAATCAGCGAATTAGAAGCGATAATAATTGCTTTATTAACAGAAACACCTTTACATCCTTACTACACTTTCTTTTACGATGTTTTAGTTAAAGAGGACTTTAAAATTTTATTGGAAAGCTTAAAAAGTGCAAAGGTTTTAGTTGATGGAAAATTAGTTAATTTTCTTGAATTCACAAATAAACTAAAAGAAATTAAAGAAAAAGATGATTTGAAAACTTTGATTAATGAATTAAAAAAAGTTGAAAAATTGTTATTTTCTTACACAACACAACTAAATAAGGTTTTTGATAAATTATGTGTTCCACTAAAAATTGAAGATGAAAAGTTTTCTTTAAAATATCCAAAGGTTTTTATAACAACTTTTTTTGATTTAGAGGAATTAGAGAAGATAATTGAAGAATTTGACCAAGAAATTAACCAAGAATGGAATATTAAATTATTAAATAAAGTTAGTTTAATTAAAATTGCTGAGAAAGGAGGGACTTTCATAGGAACAAGAATGGGAAGGCCTGAAAAAGCAAAAATGAGGGAAATGAAAGGAACTCCAGAAATGCTTTTTGTTGTTGGGGATGAAGGAGGAAGAATGAGGAATTTTATTGAAGCTCACAGTAAATTTGGTTTTATTAATGGAGAAGTTGCTTTATTTAAGTGTAAGAGATGTGGAAAAATTGGTTTGTATAGGAAATGTGTTTATTGTGATTCTGAAGCAGAAAGAGTTTTTTATTGTAAAAATTGTAAAGACTATGTTAAAGCCAAAGAAGAAAATAATAAATACTTTTGTGAAAAATGTGGGGAAGAGGTAAGGCCTTGTGTAAAAACCAAGTTTGAAACAGAACCTTATTTGAAAACTGCTTTAAGATATTTAAATTTAAGTGATTATCCTCAATTGCTTAAGGGAGTTAGAGGAATGAGTAGTAGAGATAAAATGGTTGAAAGATTAGAAAAAGGTTTGTTGTGTAGTAAATATGCTTTAAAAAAGAATAAAGACGGAACTATAAGATACGACGCAACACAAGCTGGTGTCACTCATTTTAGACCAAAAGATTTGCTTTACACAACTATTGAGGACTTAAAAAAATTAGGTTATACTAAAGATATTTTTGGAAATGAATTAACTGATGAAAACCAGATTTTGGAAATTAAACCTCAAGATGTTATTTTGCCTGCTTGTGATGTGTGTGCTTATGAGGGAGCTGATAAAATCTTATTTAGAGTTAGTAAGTACTTAGATGAAATGTTGGAAAAGCTTTATGGTTTGGATAGTTATTACAACTTAAAAACTCCTAAGGATTTAATTGGGCATTTGGTTATTGGTTTAGCTCCACACACTTCTGCTGGTATAATAGGAAGGATTATTGGGTTTTCAAGATCACAAACAATTTTAGCACATCCGATGTGGCACGCAGCTCAAAGAAGAAATTTAGATGGAGATGAAACTTGTGTGATATTAGCTTTAGACGCTTTTTTAAATTTCAGTAGAAAATATCTGCCAGACCATAATGGAGGGACAATGGACGCTCCTTTAGTAGTTACTATACAATTAATTCCTTCTGAAGTAGATGATGAAGTCCACAATATGGATATAGTTCCTATTTATCCAAAAGAACTCTATCTAAAAGCTAAAGAATTTGGGGATTTAGATTTAAATATTGAAATAATTGAAAAAAGGCTAGGAAAAACAAACCAATACTTTAATATGTTTGCTACTCATTACACAACTTATTTTAATGAAGCTAATGCAATTAGTGCTTATAAAACAATTAATGATATGGAAGAAAAAGTTTGGACACAAATGGATTTAGAAGAGAAGCTAATTTGTGTAGATGAAGGGGATGCTGCCAGTTTAGTTATTGAGAAACACTTTTTCCCAGACATAAAAGGAAATTTTAGAAAATTCTTTTCTCAAGAGCTAAGATGTGTTAAATGTAATACAAAATATAGAAGAATTCCTTTAAGTGGAAGATGTGAAAAATGTGGGGGAAATTTGGTATTCACGATTAGTGAAGGTTCTGTTAAGAAGTATTTAGATATTGCAGTTAAATTAAGTCAGAAATACAGAATAAAACCCTATGTTTTAGAGAATTTAAATATCATCAAAAGAAACATTGAGACAGTTTTTGGTCAAAAAAGAGAAAATGCTTTATTATCTAAATGGTTAAAGGCCTAATCAGCTAAAAATAACTTATTTATAATCAACTTTATGTGTTCTTGAACCAATTAAATCATTTCTACTCCATTCTTCCACCCAATCTTCTACATTATATATTTTAATGTTTCCTTCATTATCATGGGTTATTACTCTCTTAATTCCCGCATTAATTATCATTTTTTTACAAATAAAGCAAGGATAACAATCTATTAATTCGTTCTTTCCAATGATTTTTTCCCCATATAAATAAAGATCAGCATCAACCACAGAAACACCAGATCTTGCAGCATTGATAATAGCATTTTGTTCTGCGTGAACACTCCTACATAGCTCATAACGAGTCCCAGATTCTATGTTTAAATTTCTCCTTAAGCATTCTTCTCTTTCAATTGATGATAGAGTTTTTCTTGGTGATCCTACATAACCTGTTGATATTATAACATCATCTTTAACAATTATAGCTCCTATCCTAACACAATAACAAGTAGATCTCTTTGAAATAACTTTTGCTATTTCCAAATAATACTTCTTTTTTAAAGGTCTTATAAATACCTCATCATTGTAAGGGTTGTAATAAATCTCATTATAGTACTTATTTAGTTTATCAAAAGGGTCTGAAAATTCTAGATTACTAAGTAAAAATTCTAATTTCTTCCTTAAAGCATTTTTGTCAGTGTTGTTATCAACAATAAAATCGCTATATTCTTTTATTAAATCCAAATTTTGTTTGTATCTGTCATTAGTTTTTTCTTTTTTCTCTATTTCCATAAGTTCTTGGAAAGAAATATTTAACCTGTCTCTTTCCTTGATTCTTTCATATCTTCTTATAGGATCTGCTTTAATTTCTATGATTATTCCACCATTTTCCTTTAATTTTTTTACTTCTTCAAGATTTCTTATGCTATCAATCACAACATTTTCTTCATCTTTTGTTTTTTCTAAGGCAATATCCATTAAATAACTACTTCCATATTCTTTTCTTACTCTATTGCCAATTTCAATTAAATTGTTCCTATTAATTTCTTTTCTTTCTTTTCTTAGAATATCTCTTAATACATCAGACAAAGAGAAGTAATAAAAGCCCTTTTCCTTTAATAAATTAGCAAATGTTGTCTTTCCACTACCATTTAGCCCTATAATACCTATTTTCACCATGTTTATTAATATTCAACATTTTTATCAATCTTAATGTGATTACATTTATAAAAACCTCTTTAGTTTATCCTAATAACATTAACTT